>JBGSMR010000303.1:0-4576 GCA_041740065.1 Chthoniobacterales bacterium | reverse complement strand
TCAGCAGGTGCGACGGATGCGAGAAATACTTCGAAACCACGCGCTCAATGATCCGGTCAAACGCTGCCATATCGACAGCAGCAGGGTAGAGTAGTTTCGCTGTGAGAAACGGATTCTCGCTGAACTTTGCAGGAAAGAGGTCTAGCCAGTCGTGATTGGCCCACATACAACAAAACTTCATGCGGTCGTTGTTTTCCGCACCGAGGAATCCTTCCTCCAAACAACGCTCCAAAAAGGGCCCGTCCTGATAGTGATACCAGTCAAAGATGAAGCAGTTCACCCCGTGATCGGCAGCGGCAGCGATCTTTTTCTCCATCACCCGAGGGTCTGCTTCGTCCTCGTAGCCCCAAGCGGGCACTCGCGGTTGATCGTGCTCGGAAAAGCGTGGGTGCGCGACTTTCAAAATCTGCCACTCTGTCCAGCCGGGTCCGTGCTCCTTTTCATTGCGTGGATCGACGTGGAAATTGGGAAAATAATATGCCGCAACAATAGGACGATGGCAGGTGGTGGATCTTGAACCGGTAGCAGACATAGGGGAGAGAATTAAGAGAAAATAGTATATCGTGATACCTGGAGCGACCAGAAAATTAAGTGCGATTTACGGAGGCTTTTGGCGAGGGAGGGTATTGCGTTTTGAAGTTACGGGGGTCCGGGGATCCGAGTGGCTTCTTGGATTTTTCCTAACCAGTCGCCAAACTCCTCTGCGAACGCAGGTGGCACTTGGAGTGGTCCTGATGGCGGAGGCAAGATGCGAAAGTTTTTGCGGCCGATACCGTCGTCTAGAAACACCGGGAGTAGAGTTTCTGAGTCAATTACTGCGATGAGGTCATATTGTGGCTCGTCGTTTCCACGGAGTTCCTCTGGTAGCCCGATTCTTTCCATCGCCCGTTCCTGAGCTGACCGCGTCGGTGCCGTTCCTGCTTTCGCGGTAAAGATAAAGCATGGTCGACCCCCAATTTCGCGGAACGATGTGTAGGTTTCTTTGCCAATCCAGTGAAATCCAGGGAAGTCGCTCTTGCTGTAATCGGTGTATTCGGAGACAAGATAGGAGGCTGGCAGACGGACGAGTTTGCCACCGGGTTCTACTTCGAGGACTTGAAGGAGCTTTCGATAGATCCATTTCTCAGTGTTGCGGGAATCATCCCAGGTAATTTGCTCACGGACGATGTCGCCTGTGCGGGTAACGGTAACTAACCGTGGACGGACCTGAGCTTGGGTTAAATCACCGGGTGATTTCGCTCTATCGGGTGATTCGCTATCTGGTCGATCGGTGTATGCGTAGGTGATTTCCCAAGCCGCTTGCTCAGGCATCATTGCAGGGATCTTGGCATTGGGAAGCGGTGGCAGTTGCTCCGCCGCCATCGCGGGAGATTCTGCCAGAAGTACTACCAGGGTCAGGAGAAACAGTTTATTCAAAAATAGGTTCATAGCTACGGGCGAGGATCTTTCCAGTGTGACGATCGATGGCCAAGTGAAGCCAGAAGCGGCTCTCTCCTTCAACTTCGAAATCCGCGCCGGAAGCTCCCGGGGCAAAGCGACCGCTTTGCGCAATAATGTCGATCATGACATTCCATGCTCGAGTCGTTCCCGCACCGGCCAAGGCACGGACGATGGCTTCGCGTCGGCGTTTGATGGCTTTATCGGGTCCTGTGAGAAGTGTGTCCAGTTCGGATGAGAAGCCGGTGTAGCCAGTTACTAATTCTGAGTATCGTCCCACTAGGTCACTGCGTGTGAGTAGGGGACCTCTGGTGATATCCGTGCTGCTGGTGCGGGTCACCAGCGCTTTGGCGATCGTTTCCGCTTGTGTCGGATTTAATGCAGCGCTGCCGTCTTGGAGGATGCTGCCCCCCTCCAGGAGCGCCTTAAGCACAGGCCACTGACGGGTATTTAAGTTGATGCGTCCGGCGGTCACACCGTCTGGGGGAGTTTCAAAAATTGTGAAAGTGTCAAGCAGGGGACTATCGCCACTCCTCGGGGTAAAGAAATCGATACTTTTCCAAGGGGTCCCGCGGAAGACGTAGCCAAGTTCCGCTACGGACTGAAACGGCCGGTTTAAAATGATCGGCCGACTTGGCATATTATCAGTGATCGTCGGTAGACCATCAGCAGTTCCCATGTCGGCGAACTCTCCGTCGGCTCCACGCATCGTTCCGTCCGGGTCCGTGTAGCGCACGTAGTCAGGATTTTCGATATTTCTACTGATCGTGCCCATCCACCAGCCAAAGTCAAAGGCAGAACCGCCCGTGCTCTTTCCGCGTTTCCAACCGAAGGACTCGTCCGGTCCGAGCGCCGAATATCGACCCAACCCATAATTCGGAGTGTTGGAAAGGTACTTCCAACTCGGTCCCCCACCCGGAGAGCCCGGTTGCACGAAAGGCCAGATGGAGTTTCCGCGCTCGGGAGGGACGTCGTGAGGCCACACGATGCCATCGGTCTCGCTGTTCGTAATATTTTGATCCGCAGGCCCGTCATTGATCCCTCCATAGTAGCCAAAACGCTCTGTCCGCGGATCAATCGGGCGGCGGGAGTTAGAAGTGGCCTCCGCCCAGTTTTGGTATCCAATGTCGCAGATATAGTTCTGAACCTTGCTGTAAGTGACCCAGCTTCCTCCGGATCTATATTGCAGTTCAATATCAACCCCTGGCTGGACTGGAATCACACGCATGCCCGTGTTTGGATCATACTTCTTATTGCTTGGATCTGGCTGCGCGGTATCACCCAGGAAGATGCCGATATACGTTCGGTTATCTTTATCTGTAATCCTCCCGGGATTGCCAGCGACCACAGTTCCGAACCCATCCCGCAGATATTCAGGTTGTCGCAGATCCGCGAATCCCGCATTGAACTCTAATCCCGAGTTCGCTTCTGATAGGTTAAAATCCGGCTGCGGACCATATGCGAGGCCGTCATGGATAAAGCCGACACGCCCTCTGCCCTCTGCGATAATCCGGAACTCATCCGGCTGGTCGGTGGGCGGATTATCGAGTCCGTGCGGATTCCAAAGTTCGATCTGGTAAAAAACAGAAACCTTTTTAGCACTCGGTGGAGGCGGCAGGGCCATTCTCGCCTGCGCTGTGCGAATGGAGGAAAGGTAAGGGAGATTCTCCACCCCATAAAAACTGCGGCCATCGAAGAGAATTTCTGTTGGAAATCCATCCGAGTCGAACTGGTCAATGATGTTCGCTGCGATCTGAATCACTTGATAGGTCGAGCTTTGGTCACGAAGAGTCAGGTAAGGATCCAACACAGCAACATCAGCGATCATAGCCTTAATGCCCGATTTTTTTCCGACGGATCCCGCTGTGATTGATGCTTTTAGCAACTCCATCATGTCAGGCTCGCGGCCGGCGATCTCACCGAGCTGGAGGATTCTCACCGCATCCCCGTGATCATAAGTCCACGGGTCGGAGGCCGAAGCCCGGCTTAGTCCAAAAAAGCGATAGATCTCATCAGTTTCTGCTTTTTGGGCCGTGGCGGTCCGGGTGATCTTTTCTAGTCGCATCAGCGGGAAACGTTTCTTTAGAAGTGGTTCTCCCGGCGTGGCGATGGAGCCATCCGGCCGGGTGAAGCTGGCGGAAACTCGAACGGCGGTGAGCGCTGGATTGATAACATCATCTTTGCCTTGGGCGTCGTTTCCGCCAATGGAAGCCGGCTGAATCTTAGGTCTGTCCGGATCTGGCACAAACGAGGGTGCATCAAGGTCTCGCGAAAAGGTGGTAAGGTATTGCAGGGCCGGAAGGCGATTGCGGGACGCGTCCGGCGAGCTGAACATGGTGCTGTTCATGCGGGCGTAATTGATCAAATCCTGCCGCCCCGAGAACATCCGATCATTGGTGGTGCCCGCTCCTAGAACGTAGGGTTTCATCCAGCCCGTTCGGTTGTAGAAACCGTAAGAACTGCCAGGTTGATCCATGTTGAAGTCCGCCCAGGATCCCACGTTACGCCAATTGGGCAGCCAGTTGGAGTTGTCCGTGTAAGCGCTGGCATTAATCCCTGGCAGCGACCGCAAGTCGGCCCATGTCGCTCCACCTTTGTAGCGCATATCGTTTGGAGCAGTGCCCCCGGCAGGTGCGAAACCAGCGACATTGACATCGAGTAACCCGCTTTCGTCATAGATGTTGTATGCAAACCTCCCGACAACTCCTGTCGTGTCGGTCTGATCGACCGCCACGCCGGACGCATTGAGATAAATCCAATACGGGAGCTGATCGGCAGAAAATCCGTTGAGGCCTAAAAGTTGGGGAGCATTCCATCGCTCGGGAGAAACGAATCTGCCGTTGCGAGACGGGGTGTCAGTTCGGACATCCGACGCCCCTTTAATAGCGGGCGCGGCCTTGCCTATGTCGAGCCCTCCGCCCGCGTTAAAGGTTCCTTTGCCGGGAATGCTTTGCTTGAGGAGATTGGCAAAATCCGGCGAGGCGGTAGTGTAGAGGGGCACGGTTGAATTGACGACAATCTGCGGCACCATCCGTTGGTTATTCACCGGATTATAAATAGTGAAATCAGCGGTAGTTGTGGCGTTGGAACCTGCTCGAATTTCAGACTGCAAATCGCCCGTTAATGCCTCGAGCGCACC
>JBGSMR010000276.1:0-6295 GCA_041740065.1 Chthoniobacterales bacterium | reverse complement strand
GAATACAACGGATACAAAGTGTATTTTGAAGATGGCGGGCAAATCGTGGAGCCCCATGCCCGCGGGATCATCAACGAGGTGAACGCCATTCAGGACGATACGTATTTACCTCTGGCCCGGGAAGCGCGCGGACAGATCATTCCTATGGGTGCTGATGTGGATTCCGCGTATTTACATCGCCTGGAATCGTTAGTCCTCGATCCCCACACGGTCCGGAATCAGCCGCTCAAAATAGTTTATTCTTCTCTGCACGGCGTGGGCGGCGCGATCATCCGCCCGCTCCTCGACCGGCTGGGAGTCCAGTTCTCGGTGGTAGAGTCGCAGGAAGTTCCCGACGGACGATTCCCGACGGTGAAATCTCCAAATCCAGAAAATGCCGAAGCACTCACGCTTGCAATGGCACAAGCCGAAACCGAGGGAGCAGACCTGGTGCTTGCCACGGACCCCGATGATGACCGCATGGGCGCTGCCGCTCGGGGACAGGACGGAAAGTTGCATTTGCTTTCCGGCAATCAGCTCGGCTCGCTCATGGCGTGGTACCGGGCAAAAATGCATTTTGAACTTGGATTTTTAGATCACTCCAATCGGGGCATAGGGGTGATCATCAAGACCTTCGTCACGACCGGATTGCAGGATGCGATCGCGAGCCATTTCGGCCTTCGCTGCGTGGATACGCTTACGGGGTTTAAATACATCGGTGCAAAACTGTCTAAATACGAGCAATTGATTCCTATCGAACTACGGGAAAACTACGCCCGACTCTCAGAGACTGAAACGCGTGCACTGCGTCTGGAGCATTCGTCGTTATTCGTTTTCGGGGGCGAGGAAAGCTACGGCTACAGCGGAGCGGATTTTGTTCGCGACAAAGATGGAAATAGCGCCGTCGCGATGATCACCGAGGTCGCTGCGTATGCGAAATCGCAGGGACTCACGGTGTTGGACCTCTTGGACGAATTGTATCTCCATTTCGGCTACTTTAGCGAACGCGGAGAATCCCTCGTGATGGAAGGTGCTTCGGGCGCCGGCCAAATTCAAAAACTCGTCGAGTCCTATGCCGCAACCCCTCCCGCTAAAATTGGAGCGCACCAAGTGATCTCAACGCGGAATTTTGCCACGGAAAAAATAACCGATATCGAAGGTGACAGCATCCCCGCAGAATCCATGCTCAGCTTCGAGCTGGAAGCGGGTCTGCGGGTGGCTGTGCGGCCTTCTGGCACCGAACCCAAAATCAAATACTACCTCTTTGCTCACAGCGAAATTACACCTGAATTAAAATCACGGGAAGGATTGGCGGAAGTAAAAAAGACTGCCGCACAGGCGCTCGATGCTCTCTGGACAGGGCTCCAAGCGGATGCGTGGATGCGTTGTAAATAGGAGTGAAATCGCTGAAACGCCTGTAAAGGTAGTTCCTTCGCGGGTCGGACGATGCCCCAACTGATGGGATAGGCTATGACACCGAAAACAAAATGTCTGGTTAATGAAGAAATTCGTTGACTTAAGCGGCGGCAGAAATTATTCACACCAGACGTGAGTTATTCACATTTCATTCACTTTCGCCGCACCCGCGGTAAGAAAGGGGGGATATACAATGGCAGTTAAGAAAAAGGCACCCGCAGCTAAAAAACCGGCCGCTGCAAAAGCGCCCGTCAAGAAAGCCGCTCCTGCAAAAAAACCCGTCGCCAAGCCAGTAGCAAAGGCACCGGTCAAGAAAGCAGCAGCACCGAAGGCAGTCGCAAAAAAACCGGTCGCGAAAGCACCAGTTAAGAAAGCAGCTGCGCCAGCAAAAAAAGCAGCACCAGCCAAAAAGGTGGTCGCAAAAAAACCGGCAGCTAAGAAAGCACCGGCAGCTAAAAAAGCACCGGCAAAGAAAAAAAGTTAACACCATCTGTCTCCTCAAGAGCAGATTTTCCCATCGGGGAGGAGTCGCATTGCGACTTCTCCCCGCTCTTTTTTTTGAAAGACGATCCACTGGCTACCAGCACGGTGAGATTGTCCGATCTTCAGAGAATAATCCCACATCCCCTGGAACAAAACAACCGATGCATGCGAGCGGAGCGAGATCCATCCGTTGGCGTCGCAGGAAATACATGCAATCCGAAAAGGCCCACCAGTCGAAATGTATTTTACATCGGAGGCAATCCTGCCAACGTCATATTCGACATTTCTCAACGTGGCAAAAGACTTAACTAAAAAATGCCGGGACTACAGGGATTCTGCTGACGCGAGAGCGCAGGGTTTCTACCCCTACTTCAGAAGGATCGATGATACCTTCGGTAATCACGTCATCTGCGACGGACAGCCGAAGATCATGATCGGTTCCAATAATTACCTCGGGCTCGCTCAGGATGAGCGCGTGGTCGAGGCTGCCTGCGATGCTGCCCGCAAATTTGGCTCGGGATGCACGGGTTCGCGTTTGTTGAACGGGACGATCAAATTGCACGAGGATCTCGAAGAAGCCCTTGCAAATTTTCTTCAACGCGAAGCGGTTCTGCTGTATTCGACTGGATTCTTTGCAAATCAAGGCGCGCTCATTGCCTTGACTGAGGATGATGACGCGATTCTCTGCGACCGCGAATACCATGCGAGCATCATCGACGGATGTATGTTCTCTGCAGCCAAGCTCGTGCCGTTTCGGCATAACTCAGCAAGCTCGTTGCGCAATAGGCTCAAGCGTCTCCCAGAGGCTTCCGGCAAATTGATGATTATGGACGGCGTCTTCAGCATGTCCGGGGATATCGCAGATCTGCCGTCGATTATTGAAACGGCGAAGGAATTTGGTGCATTTACCTATGTGGACGAAGCCCATGCGCTGGGTGTGCTGGGACCCGCGGGGCGTGGTACTGTGCATCATTTCGGACTCAACGACGATGTTGACCTCATCATGGGTACGTTCTCGAAATCCTTGGGTTCGATGGGTGGATTCGTTGCAGGCTCGACCGAGGTCATTGAATATCTCAAACACAAATCGAGATGCCTCATTTTCACCGCATCGATGGCCCCGGCAGTCGTTGGCGGCGTACTCAAAGCGCTTGAAATCATGCAAGCAGAGCCCGAGCGCATCGATGCGTTGTGGCGAAATACCCGCAAGATGCATGATGGTTTCCGGAGCATCGGATTCAAAATCGGCACGACTCAGACTCCCATTGTGCCGATCTTAATCGGCAGTGAAGCCAAGGCATTTCAATTCACACAGCGCCTCTATGAAGAGGGTATCTTTGCAACACCGGCGATCTACCCGGCGGTGAAGTATGGCGAGGCGATTGTCCGGACCAGTTTCATGTCGAGTCATTCCGACTCCGACCTGGATCAAGTGCTGGAGATCTTCGCGCGGTTAGCCCGCGAACTGGGGACGTTTGACGACCCTATTTATTCTGAACCTGGACGCCGCAAAAATGTTTTCGATTTCAGCCTGCATTACGCCAACGGATCGGAAGACGTTCGAGAGGATGCCGGAGTTCCTCCACGGAACGGATCCAGCCTTCACGCCGTCATTCCCAGGTAGCGTCTGCAAATTCCTTAACCCTCGCAGCCTGTTTCACAGGCAAGATGGCGAGATTGTAGGGTTCATTGCTCGCCGCGATGGTAAACCGGTCGGACGCATCGCAGCGATCCTGAATCGCTCGCACAATCAACACAATAGAGACAAAGCCGGGTTCTTTGGTTTTTTTGCCTGTGAAAACGACGCCCAGACGGCGCATTTGCTGATCCAAAAGGTGTGTGATCATCTGCACGCCCTAGGCTGTGATCAATTACGCGGACCGTACAACCCAACCATCCACGATGATTGTGGAGTAATGGTCTCCGGCAATGAAAAGCCGGCGAGTATATCAATGCCGTGGAATCCGGCGTATTACGGTGCGCTGCTGGAAGGGGCTGGATTTTCGGTCGAGCGCACTCTCTTTGCCTATCATCTGGACCTGACCCTGGATACGCCACAGCGCGTGCAACGAATCGCCAAGCGTATTCGCGACCGGGCGCCGGACGTCACGATTCGTTCGTTCCGAATGGACGACTTGGATAACGAGTTGCGGCTTGCCCATCGCCTTTACAATGTGACGCTGGATCGGAATAGCGGGTTCTATCCGATTACCGTCGATGACCTGCTGGCATCTGCCGATGATTTGAAGGCATTTGCAAATCCGGAATTTCTGACATTTGCTGAAGTGAATGGTGAGCCGATTGGCTTCATGCTTACCTTGCCGAACTTCAATGAAATATTGCACCGCACACGGAGTGTTCCGTATTGGCTGCGTATTCCATGGATTTTTTATCTCATGAAGACGCACCAGATTCGGGCCGTTCGACAAGCGGTGCTTGGAGTTGCTCCCGAGCATCGAGACCGTGGCCTTGCGGCACTGATGTGTTATGACATGGTCCTTCGCACCCGCAAGCAAGCGACCAGCGCAGAACTTTCTTGGATTGAAACGAATAACAAAGATGTGATTGGCGTGATCGAAGCCATGGGAGGCGTTTGGTCCAAGACCTATCACTTGTACCATCGGACTCTATGAATCTCCTCATCACCGGAGCGACCGGTTTCGTAGGACGAAACTTACTACTCCGAGCACTGGCTCTTGGAACCTACCATTCGATTGTTGCGTGCATCCGGAATCCGGAGAAGCTGGAACGTCAACTGCGGAATGAAAACATCGATCCAGCCAAGGTTGCTTGTATTCCGTGGGGCAAGCCAGTCCCGGGAGACCTTCGTATCGACCACGCAATCCATTGTGCGGGTGTCTTATTTGCACGAAATCGAGCGGATTATTTTACCGTTAATGTGGCTGAGTCAATGCAGGTGCTTGGCTCCCTTCCCGCGACGGTGCGGCTAATTGCCTTATCTTCGCAAAGCGCCGGTGGACCGACTCCTGCGGGCCAAACGGCGCGCAGGAGTCAAGATCCTGATGCTCCTTTGACATGGTATGGCGCATCTAAGATCGCGATGGAACACGAGGTGCTTAAGTCTTGCCCACAGGTGATGATCATCCGGCCTCCAATGATTTTAGGTCCAAGAGATCAAGCGACGCTTCCCCTTTTTAAAATGGCAGCGGGGCGAGTTCGTCCTAAGCCAGGCCTGCGCGAAAAACAATATAGTTGGATCGATGTGGGAGATCTTTCCCGCGACCTGCTCTCGATTCTTTCGGCACCGGCCTCGGACACACGTTCCGATCGGATCTTTTATGCTGCGGCACCCAATCCCATTTCCGATAGGGAATTCCTCGGTGCGGCGATCGACTTGATGCAGGTGCCGGGAATCACCATTCCGTTGCCGCATGGGCTGTTGAGATTGGCGGCTCGCCTTGTGGATGCGGTTCCCGCACTGCGCGAAGCCACCCCCAGCCTTACCCGTGACCGCGTAAAGGAAATCTTTCCCAATCGATGGGTGGTGGATGCGGTGGAGTTTCGCACGCTTGCTGGAGAGCAAAGCTACCGTTCTCTCCGTGAAACCATGCAAGCAACCTTCGAGTGGTACTGCCAAACGGGCCAAATCGGTCATCGAAAACACGGAAATGATGACAAATAGACTTCCTTAGCTGCTACCGATGAAGTGCAGGAATTTATGAAAACGAAGTGCGAACGAGTGATTTGCAGGTCCGCTTCTGACCAGATTATGCGGCAATCTGGGCTGCCATTAACTCGGAGTAGACTCGTTCCAATGCGTCGGGGAGAATGCGTGCTCCACCAATCACCGGCATGAAATTGGAATCCCCCTCCCAGCGCGGAACAATGTGAAAATGCAGGTGCTCGGCGCATCCAGCGCCGCCAGCGGTCCCCAGATTAACGCCTACATTGAATCCTTGGGCGCGGACAACCTGGCGGAGCAGATTCTGTGCGTGTAGGCAGAGGTGCCAGATTTCCAGCGCCTCATCATCATGAAGATCCTCCATTCCGGCCACTTGCCTGTTGGGCACTGCCATCATATGGCCAGGGGTGTATGGATATTTATTGAGCATGAGGAACGTGCTCTTTCTGCGGGCAACTACAAAATGCGCTGCGTCATCATTCGTTTGTGCGGCCTGCAGGAGGAAATCTCTCGGGGCATCCGGCATGCGCTGAAAATATTCGACACGCCACGGCGCCCAGAGGCTTTCAAGATGGTCTTTCGGAAATCCGGATGCTTCACTCATGGTTTGCCACGAGCATGATCGAGGACCTCCAGCACTGCAAGCGCGGCACGTTGCGCGGCACAATCACCGCCCAGTTGCTCCACGACGGATTGGAGTTCCGTGGTTAGTTGCTCGAGTACGCCGGGGACGTTCAGGAGGCGGAGTATTTCATCCGCTAGGGCGGCCGGGGT
>JBGSMR010000266.1:0-9640 GCA_041740065.1 Chthoniobacterales bacterium | reverse complement strand
AGCAATAAATACTGCGGGAAAGAACCCTGGCCACGCGACAATTCCTCCGAAAGCCGTAACATGAGGCAGCGCTGCAGACGCAAAATAATCTCCGCAAGCTGCTCAATACCCGCCAAGTCGATTCGCTCAGCTTTCGAAATTTCAGAAGGGATAGAATTGGAGTCAGGCGCAATCACATTGATTAAGGTAGTTAATAATCAATTTTCCCGGATTGTCCACATGACAATCTCACCAGGCCCAACGTTTCCAGCAGAAGAAAAAAGAAATGGACGTGCGTGTTTTCCATTTACATTTGGATCGGGTGTGGTTTAATGACAACCCGCGCTAAACCAAAAGCAATACCGTAGGTCCTTGGGATGGAGTCCTCGATTTCATCCGCAGCGCCAAGGGAAACCCGGTAGTTAGTCACCAATAAAACGAGCTTCTCTTGCAGCAGCTCCATTGCCACCATGCCAAAACGTTTGGGTAGATTCGAAATGCCAAAGTCTCTTGCGAGAGATGAGGCGACAGCCACCGACCAATACGCGAAATTCATCGCTGAGCCATTTGATGCTGGCTATGGTCACACCATCGGGAACTCGCTTCGCCGCGTGCTCCTTTCCTCACTCGAAGGTGCCGCCATCACGACGGTAAAAATCGAGGGCGCTCCGCACGAATTCACCAGCCTTCCCGGCGTGGTTGAAGATGTGGTGGATATCATTCTTAACCTGAAGAAGGTAAAGCTCAAGGCCCACGACACCGAAGTCCGCAACCTCATGTTGTCGGTAAATAAAGAGGGTGCCATCACCGCCGGAGACATCGAGTCGACAGCGCAATGCGAAGTTCTCAATCCAGAACAGCACATTTGCACACTCGACAAAAAGCAAAAGTTCGAAGCTGAGTTCGAGATCAAAGTCGGCCGCGGATTCGCCACTGGTGACGAAAACAAATACCCTGACATGCCAATTGGCGTGATTGCCATCGACTCCATTTTTTCGCCGGTTACCCGCGTGAAATACGCGGTCGAGAATACCCGTGTGGGCCAACGCACAGATTACGACAAGCTCATCCTCGAAGTTTGGACGGACGGTCGGATCAATCCAGATGATGCAGTGCTCCAAGCGTCAGCGATTCTGCGCAAACATCTCGATGTATTCGTCAACTACGACGACACCCAGGTCGAATTCGACGAGACTCCTCAGGAAGTCAGTCAGGAAAATTCGCGTTTGAAAAAACTGCTCAATATGAGCGTCAACGAAATCGAGCTGTCAGTGCGTGCCGCCAACTGCTTGAACAACGCAAATATCACGACCGTAGGACAGCTCGCCACCAAATCCGAGGGCGAAATGCTCAAATATCGGAACTTCGGCAAAAAGTCCTTGAACGAGATCAAAGACAAACTGCTCCAACTCGGCCTTGGCTTGGGCATGAAGTTCGAGAGCGGGCTCGTCGAGTTGCCTGCAGAGACCGAGTCGTAATTCACCTTAACGCATCAACTATCCATGAGACACAGAAGAAAAACGATCAAGCTCGGTCGTTCCACCGCACACCGTGACGCACTCCTTGCCAACCAAGTAGTTAGCCTCATCGAGCACTCCCGCATCAAGACCACGCTTGCCAAAGCAAAGGCTGTTCGTCCGTTCGCGGAAAAGATGGTCACTCTGGGCAAGCGGGGCGACCTCCACGCACGGCGCACTGCGGTTTCATATTTGAAACACAAAGACGCAGTGAAGAAGTTGTTTGCTGAAGTTGCACCTCGCGCAGCAGAGCGCAACGGAGGTTACACTCGCATCATCAAGCTTGGACCAAGGCAGAGTGATTCCGCGCCGATGGCATTCATCGAATGGGTGGATATGTCGGTCGCAGCCGAATCGACACCCGTGGTTACGGCCACGGAGCCAAAAGCGAAGGTAAAACCCAAAACCGCTGCCAAAAAAGCAGAGAAAACTGAGCCAGCCCCCGAGGCTCCAGCCCAGTAATTTATCTCCAACGTGCGCTGTGCTCTCGAGCAACAGCCACGTTACAACCGCCGGCGGCCTGTTTCACGTTCGATCTCGAACTCGATCTGGCCGCCGGTTTTTTTCAAAGATTCTTCGGTCCTGTGCACGGCGTGTAAAAGACGTCACCGTTCCCTTGACGGGCACGGGCGGACCCAATACGTTTCCAGCTTTCATGCTTCGAGGACCCGAGACAGATCCACATTTTTGCAACTGCTTCGGCAGATCGATTGGCGTAATCATCGCAGGCATCGGCATAGCAGCGATGCCGATGATCCCATTGTCGGCGCAAATTGCCGCACCTGCCGCAAGCGAGGAATCTGCGCCGCCGGATACCACGGCTCAAGAAAATGAAGCGTATGCTGCGGCACGCACACTCGATGAGCAGGGCCGGACAACCGAGGCTATTAACGCCTATCGTCGCGCAATCAAGAACTATCCCCTGGCAAAACCCGCCGCCGAGGCGCAATACCGGGTAGCAGAACTGCTAGAATCGACCGGAAACACGTCCCGGGCATTCAATGCATATCAGGCGTTGCTTACAAATTATCCTGACACTGCAAATTTCGAACGCGCAGTCTCGGCGCAGGTGAATATAGCAAACCGCTTTCTGGAGGGTAAACCGCAGTCGATTTTAGGAATTTCTTTAGGAAGCACAGCGCAGCGCGCCCAAGAGATGTATCGCGCGATCCTGGTCAGTGCACCATTCAGCAAGTATGCCCCGGTCGCACAATTTAATCTGGGCCTTGCCTCCGAAAAAGATAGCAAGCCGTTTGAAGCCATCTCTGCTTACCAGACAGTAATGGATACCTATCCAAATAGCGATATCGTCGATGATGCGATGTACCAAATCGGATACGTCTACATGCGAATCGGATTTGCAGAACAGTCACAGGATCTTTCCTCCATCATCTCAGCTAAGAACACCTTTGAGGATTTCCTGATTGAATTTCCCGAAAGTGAAAAAGCTCCCCAAGCGCGGGAAAATCTAGTTCGCATCGCGAACAAAGAGTCAGGAGACATATTTCAAATCGCGAAATTTTACGAATTCACCCGGGACTATAGAGCTGCAGTGATCTATTACAACGATGTGATCCGACGGCAACCGGACACCGAGGAGGCAAAAATCGCGAAGATGCGTATCGAAGAACTGCGCAGCGAAGTCGGAGACGAGGCATTGCGCACCGGTCCTGAGCGGGCAGAAACCGGCGACAAACTTGCCATCCGCCGCCGTCTTCAAGCGCAAGTGGAGACATCTGCGCTAGCCGATTTTGCCGGCCCCCCTACCAAAGATATCGTCCCAGACGAACTCCCCACGGATATCCGACCGCGGATGCGGACCAGCGTGGATGACATCCGACCCCTGCCGGCGGTTGAACCAGATCTACCCATCGAATGAGAAACGCTTCTATCTTCTGCCTGCTTCTGACATGCACGCTCCTGGTCGCAGGATGCGGCTATCATCTCGGACCGGCAACGCCGTCGAACTTACGGGGGGTAAAAACGCTGGCAATCCCCACTTTCAAAAATAAAACGCTCGAACCACGACTCGAAGTACTGATGGCGGACACCCTCATCAAACAGTTCCAGCGCGATGGAGCATTTGAAATCGTGTCGGACAACAAAGCGGATGCAATTCTTTACTGCACACTTACTAAAACGGAGCGCAGGCAAGCCCGTCCCGTACCGAACAACGTTCTCGCAACGGCAGAATTTCTTCTCATTATCCGCGTCGAATACGAGCTTATAGACCGCGTCACGGGAACGATAATTACCGAAGGTAACTTGGTGACAAACACATCTTTCTTCAGCAACGCAGATATTCAGACGGATGAGAGGCAGGCAATTGTGACGGCTATCGAGCAACTTTCTAGATTGCTCACGGCCAATATCACAGAAGGGTTTTAGGCGCCTGTGTTATTCATCGTTCCAACGCCGATTGGAAATCTTGATGATATCACATTGCGCGCGATTCGCGTTTTAAGTGAGGTAGACCTCATCGCAGCGGAAGACACACGCCATTCTGGGATGCTGCTGAAGCACCTGGGAATCTCAAAATCCATGATCAGCTTCCATCAACACAATGAGGCAGGACGCACCGCCGAATTATTGGAAAGGCTTGCTTCCGGCGAGTCCATCGCAGTGATTACTGACGCCGGCACACCGGGGATTTCAGATCCGGGAGGGCGACTGATCAGGGCGTGCGTGCAGGAAGGGATCCCATTTACTGTCCTACCCGGGGCCTGTGCCATAATTCCCGCGCTTGTAGGATCTGGCTTCGGTAAGGGGGAGTTTTGCTTCGGCGGATTTTTACCGGTAAAATCAGGCCAGCGCGTGCGCGAACTCACTGCTGCGCTGGAAAGACTGGAGCCGACTGTATTCTATGAATCCCCCTATCGGCTCGTGAAATCCCTGACCGCCCTTCATTTGTTAGCCCCGGAACGGAAGATCTGTGTTGCCCGCGAGTTGAGCAAGAAATTCGAGGAGTATCGCCACGGCCTCTCCAACGAATTGGCAGCCCACTACACAACCCGTCCTCCAAAAGGGGAGATATGCCTGATTGTCGATGGATCCCAGTCCCTGCGAAAATCGACGCAGGTCAGGGACTGCAACTGCGTGAAGTAGCTTACGGTAGAACTAAAAATCGGTTCGGTGGATCTACAGCAGGAACATCGCAGATGCAAAATTGAACACAGCAATTTGGATAGGGCCATCCGGTGCGGGAATAAAGGTCCGAGACTCGTGTGGAAAATGCCCCGCTGATTTCGCAGCAACGTCCTCACGTTTCAGTCTTCTTTGTTCGATGTTCATCATTGACCCTCCGTAAAACGGTAGCCTACGTTTTTCCCATGCTCGTTTGGATTGCCTCATATCCCGGATCGCTTGATTATCTCCTGCTGAACATCCTGCACCAACGGTATGGTATTTTTTGGTATGAGGCTGACCTGATAGATCAAAGCGGCCTTTTACCAAACCAGATCAATACTGCAAATGGCCAACGATCGACGAAGGGCAAATGGCGCCAGTTTTACGAGAAGTCTATAGACTCCGATCGTTTGGTCATCGCCCGCACGCGAATGCCACCCTCCGACGACCTTCCTTTCGTATATGTTTCGCGAGAGGGCAGCGCGGCGATTCGGACGTTTTACCATCAGCAGCGCGCGTCCGGTGATATGTTGTCGCTATCGAGCGCCATACTCGGACACTATCTCTACGGCGATTGGACAAGCCACCACGCGGCATGGAAGTCGCGTGAAAATCAGGACCAGGGGTTGTATGTTCAGATCGAGGATTTGATCGCTGATCCAGTGTCTGTGCTGCAAGACCTGTCGAGCCTCTTTCCATCATCAACGCCATTTAAAGAGGACACCGTCTTCCCCAGCCTCGCAGGAAGGGTGCATCAAGGAGAAAAACTCCCTGATCTGTCAGACGTAGAAGCGGGGCTTTTTTCCCTACTGCACTCCGCATCAGCCACAGCGCGCGGCTATCGGTCCTCCTCCGACCACAAGGATCCCACCTTAGAGATTCCATTTGGCGACGTATTCCAATTCGTGGAAGAACATCGAAAGTCGGTGGCCCTCGTCGGGCGAGTGCATGAGATGAGTGGCTACATCGAATCCCTTCAAGCACAACTCGCAGAAGAAACTGAGCGACTACGCGACTACATCGACGTGCTCAAAGCGCAGACGGTCACCGGGAAGATTAGCTCGGACTAAAAAGTCACGGCTCACGGTAACGAAATCGCCCCATAATAAAAGTAGCAGTTTGGCCTGCCACGAATACGACGGCCGCAAAGGCACTGGCATATAACGGTGCCGCAAAGCGGGGTAAATCCTGCGTGAAAAGTTTGGTCAGGAACCACATCAGAACAGCACTTGCCAATACACTGAGCACCACGCCAGCGGCCCTCCACTGGGCAGCGCCACCAAAGGCAATCAATCCTGAAGACAAAAGGATCCCGATCAGAAGATAGACGCCATGGGGAGGAAGCAGGTGCGAAACGACACCAAAGAGCGGATTTGCAAAAAACACTTCCCTCACCCCATTCGCATCCCGCCCTTTGAACGTAGCCAACTCATAAATCGACTGATTACGCGGCAGATCGATCAACGAAGTATCATCATAAAATACTGCGGTCGTTTTGACCAACTGATCCGAAATAGCAGCGGGTCCCCACACGAGTCCCTGAAAGAAATCTTCTGCTACCGAATTCCAGTAAGGCTTACCACCTCTCAGCAGGAATGCCTTAATCAGCGAGTTCAGCGCAATTTCAGCCCGAGCTACTGCATCCGAATGAGAGATCTCTGGATCCTCTGATTTGATTTTCTCCACAATTTGTGTGAACAGCGTCTTGGTTTGCCATCTACCCTTTTCGTTGAGATGGTCGATATTGATCGCGTAAATCAGAGGCGAAACCGGACTGCCATCCTTAGGAGAACCCAGCACCTGCTGCCAGTAATCTCGGCGCGCGTCCGGATCCATCACATTCATGTAACCGAGCTTCCACTGGAGCGTGTAGCCCGCGTTGGAGCGATAGATCTGATTGTCGGCGACGGCAAAGCTCCAAGACAGAATTTTAGATATTCCAATCGTCAGAAGACTAATTGCGATTGCAAGAAACAGCGGTTTGAAAACGCTTTGCATGCTAGCCCAGCACCGCATGCGCACGCCCTCGATCATGGCTCCCAATAATATCGCGCCCGGCAACATGGCGGCTAACACAGCATTCGCGTGTCGCGTAAGAATCGCAACAAGCAGCAGGATCGAATACACAGCCACGATCCGCCAACGGAGCCCCGTGCGCCCGATCCGTCCCAACATCGCAGTGAGCGAAATAATCAAAATGAGCGTTAGAGTTTCGGTGCCGACGCAATGCGCATAGATATATAGCGGCGACTGAACGACGCAGAGAGCGCACAGCCCAAGCCGAACTCCGTTGCGATCCGATGCGGAGAAAACAAGCAGGGTCAAAGCTCCCACCAAGAGCAAATGCTGAGTCAAAATGAGTGCCGTAATTCCACTATCAGTGGCTGCGGGCGTCGAAAAAAAATCTGCTTTGGGCCAATCATTTTTACCCTGAGCGGCTCCAACCACGGTTCCGATCCACATCGGCACGCGAGCACCAAAACAATAGGCCGCGCCAAATCGCACCAAGGTACTTACGTTCGGCGGAGAGGTGACCTGCGCCCAGGCATCCGTGTCGCGCCACAACGGCGGCGCTGTAACCATCATAAAGACAGATGGCATGAACAAGATGAGGAATATCAAGCAGGGCCATCCGACAGATCGGATCTGAGAATGTGACGAGTCGGTCATTTTTAAAATGCGGAGCCCTACCGTTTGCGATAATCACCGCGGCTGAAATATTTCTCCAGCCAGACATAAAGACAGATGAACAAATACCGGCTGCCCATCTCACGAATCTTCAACTTCGCCTCACCATGCCTGCGGTTGCGCCAAGTAATAGGAATGGTAGCAAAGGTATATCCTCTCACGATGGCCTTTAGCGGCAACTCGACGGTAATGTTAAAATGTGGTGATAAGATCGGCCGAATGCCATCAATGACCGTCCGACGATAGCATTTGAATGCGTTGGTCGTGTCGTTCAATCCATGGCGAAATAATAACTGGATAAACGAATTCGCAAGACGGTTTAGAAGGAGTTTTATCTTCGGATAATCAATCACCCCTCCTCCCCGCACGAAACGACTCCCAAACACGCAGTCCACGCCCGAATTGAGCGCTTCCCAGTATCTCACCACATCGCGGCAGTCATCGGATTCATCAGCCATCATGATAACGACAGCATCGCCTGTGGAGTGGTCCAATCCGTAAGTAATTGCCCGGCCAAAACCGTGCGGACCGGGATTCTGCACCGGCCTTACTTCAGGAATTTTTGTTCTTTCTTCGCAAAGAATCTCCCACGTGCGGTCACTACTGCCATCATCAACGACAACGATTTCGTGCGGCACTCCTCTCAGAGCCAGTTCGAGGTGCAGGTGTTCAATCGTGGATGCCACACATCCCTCCTCGTCTCGTGCAGGAATTACGATAGAAAGCAGCTTCAGAGGGCTGAGATCAGGCATGACTATATTCGATTTCCCAGAGCACTTTTCCCGCAATTTCATCGCTTCAGTTGTAATTTCAGATCTTGGACAAATTGCCGTGTCTTAACTTTTTTGCCTTCTTCATTCAAATGATAGACAGAGTCAAAAAATTCCTCTGGCGGTCGGAGTGACTTCCGCAGATCTCCAATCACTGAGATCCCAAGCATCTCATATTGCTCAGTGATCGCCTGCGCTGTTTCATCTACCTTCGCCGCGGCATACTCTGGATGATTAACCAAAGGGGGAAATGCAGCAAATACCTGAACTTGGTTTTCTCGGCACAAGTTTGAAAAGCGTGCGAGAGTTTCCCACGAAGGCGATTGCGCGATCCCCTGTCCCATGAACAATACGCGCACCGGAGAGGCGGCACGTATCGCACTTTTTTGTGCTCCGCTTGCCCGACTCGCTTCATGATGATCCCGATTGCCAAGTTCGCTCATCTCTTGGTCAACTTCTTTGACGATATTGTCCTGCGTTTCTCCACGTCCCGACAATCCACTGAATAACCGCTGCATGAGGTCTGCTGGCGAATCAGTGAGAAAACCGAAAATTTGCTCATCAAGGCCCTGAGATCGAAAATAACCCGCATCTCCACCAACCACGAAATCCATCATAACGTCTGTGGATCCCGCTTCGACAAAATACGAGTATTCCAGCATCAACACGACCAGATCACCTGGCTTCAGGGACTCTTTCACCCGGGAGAGAATATAGTCGAGAGAAAGCGCTGCATGAGTTGCAAAATTAATAGACGGCATTCCAATTTCATCCGTCACAGTGCGCGTATCAACGCCAAAAAATCCGCTGGAACCGCCTACCAGATAAAGACTCGGACCGCTGGTATCTTCGACGCCTTCTTTGCGATCATACCATTCGCTGATGAATCGCGCTTCCGGCGTCGCTTCACTACCCAGCGAAAATTGAAACGCCAAGCCCCAGCATAACGCGAGCAAAAGGGCACCGGCCGCTATGCAGAGAAAATAGCGCATAGATCACAAGCTTGCGCAAAACTGGTGAGTGGCAAGCGCGGACCTGAATTGAAAAAACCGTTCACCGTGCAAGTCCATATTTCACGATACACCAGATGGCACGCACCCCATCTTTCCAATTGATCTTCTTTCCTTCGGCATACGTTCGACCGTGGTAGGAGATAGCCACCTCGTAAATCCTCGATCCGCTGCGAGCAATTTTAGCAGTCACTTCGGGCTCGAAGCCAAAGCGATTTTCTTCAATCGTGAGGGATTGAAGAACCTCCCGCCGAAATGCTTTGTAGCACGTCTCCATGTCGGTGAGGTTCAGGTTGGTGAACATGTTTGAGAGGAGTGTGAGAAAGCGATTTCCGACTGAATGCCAGAAATAGAGGACCCGGTGTTCGTGAGAACCAATGAACCGCGAGCCAAAAACAACATCGGCACGGTTGGCGAGAATCGGTCCGAGCAGAATCGGATACTCCGCTGGATCATATTCCCTGTCTGCATCCTGAATGATAACAATGTCCGCTTTCGCCTCACGGATACCTGTGCGGAGCGCAGCCCCCTTCCCTTGATTGACTGAATG
>JBGSMR010000263.1:0-11732 GCA_041740065.1 Chthoniobacterales bacterium | reverse complement strand
CTTTTGTTTTGTACCATGGTTGTTGCTGCGACGATGAAATACCGCACGGGTGACGGAGCTTTTTTGGAGTGGGCATGGCCTGCGGAGATGGCAATTGTGTTCCTCAGTCTGCTGTTCATCGGTGCTGGGCGGTTCAGCGTGGATCGGTCTTAAAGCGGATAAAATTAAAATTGCGATTTAGAATTCCTGTGGACTTGGTTAGCTTCGCAGCATGAATAGCATGACCGGCTACGGCCGCGGTGAGTCCCCTGCAGAGAATCCCTTTTGCACGGTCGAATGTACGTCGGTAAACCGAAAAACCTTGGAGGTTTCCTGCCAGTTGCCAAGGGAACTCACTGCATGTGAAATTCCCATTCGCGATGTCGTTGCGAAGCGCGTCTCGCGGGGTCGCATCAACGTGGCGGTTGCTTTGACTGGGCCGATTGCTGATGCGCAACCACAGATTGATTTTGTTCTGGCACGGCAGGTAGCGAGAGATCTCGCGCGGATGAAGGCGGAAATGGCGCTATCTGGTTCGCTTGATGTGGCGACGTTATTAAAAGTCCCTGGCATTATCCGGAGCACGCGCCCGTTGCAGGATGATCTCCTTCCTGTGGTGATCAATGCGTTGAACGCGGCGCTGGAAAATCTTTGTGCGATGCGAGCGGCTGAGGGAAAAACTTTGACCGCAGACATTGAAGCGCGCGCTGGGATACTTCGGGCTATGGTTGCCGAGATCGAATCCCTTGCACCGCAACTGACCGCTCATTACCGCACCGCACTGCTCGCACGCTTGGATGCTGCGAAATTGGATGTTCCCATTGATGAAGGTAGGATTGCTGCTGAGGTGGCACTTTTTGCCGAGCGTTCGGATATCTCTGAAGAAGTCACCCGGTTGATGAGTCATCTGGATCAATTTGCGGAGAAGCTTGCCGCTGGTGAACCAGCGGGTCGCGCGCTGGAGTTTATTAGTCAGGAAATCGGCCGTGAGCTGAACACGCTGGGCGCAAAGGCTGGAGATGCCACGCTTTCACGAATCGTCGTGGACGCCCGCGTGGAACTAGATAGGATCCGCGAACAAATCTCAAACCTTGAATAACGCTCTCGAATTCCGTCGGACGGGCATCTTGTTTGTTCTCTCCGCACCATCCGGTGCGGGTAAAACCACGCTCACCGCTTCCCTGCGCCAAAAACCGGATTTCGTGTATGCGGTGTCCTGTACGACCCGTGCGCCGCGACCCGGCGAGGTGGATGGAGAAGACTATATTTTCCTCTCCGATGACGACTTCGTAGGCAAGGTCGCCAATGGTGAATTCCTGGAGCACGCAGAAGTGCATGGTCGGTATTATGGAACGTTGAAGCGCACGGTGCTGGACCAGTTGGAGGATGGCGTGGATGTCCTCATCGACATTGATACGCAGGGAGCATCAAGCATCCGGGCTTGTGACGATCCCTTTATTCAGTCTGCTCTAGCTGACGTTTTCATCATGCCGCCAAGCGTGGATGAACTCCGCCGCAGACTCCTCCGGCGAGGTACTGAAACCGCGGAGCAAATTGAAACGCGCATCGGAAATGCATCGTCAGAAATGAAACATTGGCGCGAGTATCGGTACACGATCATTAGTAGTTCAATGGAAGAGGATATCGAAAAATTTCGTGCCGTGATGCGTGCGGAGCGATACCTCAGTAAGCGGCTGACTCATTTTAACGACGAATGACGACGTCTGATTCATCACCCGTCGTGGTGCTCGGAATTTCAGGCTCCATCGCCGCCTACAAGGCAGCCGATATCGCCAGCAAATTGAGGAAGGCGGGATGCGAGGTGTTCGCCGTGATGACGCAACACGCCACGGAATTCATCACACCGCTGACATTGCATACCATCACGCGGCAACCTGTTACCGTGAACCTATTTGATGAGGCTGACTCTTGGCAACCGGGGCATATCGACCTGGCAGATCGAGCCGCGCTCCTTTTGGTCGCACCAGCTACGGCCAACTCGCTTGCTAAGTTTTCCTACGGAATTGCAGATGATGCTTTGTCCTCGATTGCGCTGGCCACGCGGGCGCCAGTATTGATCGCGCCAGCGATGAACGGTCACATGTGGCAACATCCTGCGACGCAGGAAAATGTCGTCCGACTGATTGCCCGCGGAGTTCAGTTCATCGGACCTGAAGAGGGGATGTTGGCCTGCGGATATGAGGGCATCGGACGGCTCTGGAACACAGATGGTATCGTCGACCGGGCGCTGGAAATGGTACGCGCGAATCCTCAGGTCCCGTAGTAGCGGTCGCCGGCGTCTCCCAGACCTGGCATGATGTAGCCGTGTTCGTTGAGACTAGGGTCCAGCGCGGCAAGGAAAATCGGCACGTCCGGATGGCATCTTGAGATTTGTCGGACTCCGTCCTCACACCCGACTAAGCAGATCAACCGCAGCCGGGTCGCTCCCGCTTTTTTCAAGCGGTCTAACGCTGCTGAGGCACTATTTCCGGTGGCCAGCATCGGATCTACGACGAGCACCTCTGCCTCTCCAACGCCCGGCGGAAGCCTAAGCAGATATTCATGTGGCAGGAGCGTTTGTTCGTTTCGACACATCCCAATGTGCCCAATTGCGGCTTCCGGAAGAATCTCTGAAACAGCATCTGCCATTCCGAGACCTGCACGGAGGATAGGCATGATGATGATTTTCCGTTGCAGCACCGCGCCGGGGCAGGATGCCAGCGGAGTTTCGATTGTTTGAGGGGACTCTCCCAAATCCCTGAGCGCTTCATACGCGACGAGAGCACTCAGTTCTCGAAGCGTTCGGCGGAACAATTCTAACCCCGTGTTGCGGTCGCGCAACACACTCACTCGCACCCGTACCAGAGGATGGTTAACCACGTGATAATTCATGGCTTCGCAACCTAGCGGAAGGCTCTGCCAATGCTATTTCAAAGTTTGCCTTGAGGCGGCGCGCGGAATATAAACGCTCAAACTATGAGCCAACCTAAATCTCTGATGATTGCCATCGCTGCATTCGTATGCCTCCTCTCTCCCTCCATGGCGCAGTCTCAGGACGATCAAACGATCGCATCCGGTGTGGCAGTCGAATTCATCAATGCCTACGTGAAGGCGATCCCGGGATTTGATTCCGGTTACGAGTCCACGATCAAGTGGGTCTCCAAACGGCAGGATGTCACGGAACGCCTTAAAACTGCGCTTGCTAAGCTTTATCGGGACGCCCTGAAGGCGGATCCAGAAATGGGATACGGAGCAGACGCAATTCTTTCCGCACAGGATTTTCCGGATTCCTATCGTCTGAAGTCGGTTAAGGTTGACTCGAAGAAAGGCGTCGCCATGGTCGTGCTGGTCGGTGAGGCGCCGATGGAGAGCGATCTCAGAATGAAGTTGGCTCTTCAGGACGGAAGCTGGCTCGTAGACGGGTCGGGCGACCTCATGAAATGAACAAAGCGCGGATTAAAACCGCCATCCTCGAACATCTTCGCAATGAGTTCGAAGCCCGTCATCGGGTGTCAAAACAAACACGCAACGAAGGCAATAACTCGGAGAGCAAGGCCGAAGGGAAATATGATACGCTCTCGATTGAGCAAAATTATCTTGCGGATGGACTTGCGAAGCAGGCACACGCCGCGGTGCTCTCTGCTGCTGAGATTGAAACACTGCCCGTAACCGACTTCGCTCCGGACGATACGATCGATATCGGCGCCCTTGTCCGTGTTCAATTTTCCGGGTCCGCACCGGAATGGTTCTTTTTGTGTCCGAGCGCCGGTGGCACCGAGCTGCTTGTTGACGGTGTCGCGATCACTGTCTTAACCCCGGAATCTCCGCTGGGTGCTCAGTTGATGGCGAGACGCGCGGGAGACCGCACCTCCCATCCTGCAGCGCTGATCCTCGCCGTAAAATAGCGTTCCGCGCGCGAATCAGGCTGCAAAGTAAGGCTCTGCATCGGCCCTGGTGTCAAAGATCGGGTATGCGGTGGCAAATCCTGCCAGCTCAAATACCCGCTTTACTTCCCCTTGCAGCGAGCAAACAGCAAGTTTTCCGCTCTTCCGCGAGAGCTTCTTTCCGGCCATGAACAATTCCCGGAATCCGGCACTGGCAGTATATTCGAGTCCGGCGAGGTCGACCAACACATGGGTTACATCTTCGGAATCCGTAAGCTTGGTGAAAACCGCATTCATCTCCTGCCAATTATCTGGCTCGATGCGACCGGAAATCTCCAGCAGGGTGAATGTTTCTGAAGGAGTGATCTGATATTCGGCCATAAATCGGAGCGCTGAGACGTGGGTGGTGAGCCGGAAGGCTGGTTGCATGATTTGTAGGCGCATGAACATCGGATCGCAATGGAAAACTCCGTGCCCGCCCGGGGCACACCTCGTGCCACGGGTCTGCGCTGGGGATCTCGGATGTCAGGCGCATGCTGAGGATCACACGCGCCAGTCGCTGCGTTCCACATGCTTGCATCGTCGGGCGCAAAGCGGTAATTTTTCGCCCTACTTAATTCGAGATGTCTGATTCCAACGCTCCTGTTTTTGCCAATCCGCTTCGTGAAGGTCTGCTGAGTCGGTCCGTTCCGGAGCCATGCACGCTTGTCATTTTTGGGGCAACTGGTGATCTTACTCACCGCAAGTTGATCCCGGCGTTGTATAACCTCAATGCGGATGGCAATTTACCGCCTGCTCTATCGGTGGTGGGATTTGCCCGGCGCGACAAATCGGATGAGCAGTTCCGTGAAGAACTTCTTGAGGCTGCACAAAAATTTTCGCGGCAGAAAATTAACCCGGAGCTGTGGGACGGGTTTGCCAATCGTATTTCTTACCATCGGAGCGAGTTTAATAACGTGGAGGGATATCACGAGTTGGCACGTCGCCTTGATGATCAGGAAAAAACCCACGGCACTCGCGGAAATCGTTTGTTTTACTTGGCTGCGGGGCCGGATCAGTTTGAGACGATCTTGAATAACCTGCGTGAGAGTGGCCTCAACAATGCGCCCGAGGGCGGCTGGGCGCGGGTCATTGTAGAAAAACCCTTTGGCACGGATCATCCCAGTGCCGTGGCGCTCAACTCACTGGTCGAGCACGCCTTTCAAGAGCGGGATACGTATCGCATCGATCATTACCTCGGAAAAGAAACCGCGCAGAACATCATGGTGCTCCGGTTTGCTAACGCGATTTTTGAGCACCTTTGGAATTCTCGTTACGTCGATCACGTTCAGATTACAGCCAGCGAACCACTGGGTGTTGAGGGGCGTGCGGGATATTACGACAAGTCGGGGGCGATGCGTGACATGGTGCAGAATCATCTTCTCCAGCTCCTTTGCCTCACTGCGATGGAACCACCCACCGACCTTAGTGCTGATGCCATTCGCGATGAAAAAGTAAAGGTGCTCCGCTCACTCCGCAAGATTGAGGGGGCAGATGTTGCGAAATACGCGGTGCGTGCTCAGTACTCTGCAGGAACGGTGAATGGAAAACGGGTAGCTGCATATCTCGATGAGGAAAATATCCCGCTCGAATCGGAGACTGAGACTTTTGTCGCACTTGAGCTTCATGTTGAAAATTGGCGATGGGCAGGAGTGCCATTTTTCATGCGTGTTGGAAAACGCTTGCCGAAGGCAGCTACAGAAATCGCACTCCACTTCAAGGGCGCCCCGCCGATTTTATTCAATCAGACAGGTGGAACTCAATCTTCGCTTGACGACAATGTTCTCGTCATTCGTATCCAACCGGACGAGGGCGTTTCTCTGCGGATGTCTGCGAAACTTCCCGGAACGAGCCTCCGAATTGAGCCGGTGAAAATGGACTTCCATTACGGCACTTCCTTCGGGCGCCCCACACCAGAAGCTTACGAGCGCCTGCTTCTCGACGCCATGGCGGGTGACGCCACCCTTTTTGCGCGGCGCGATGAAGTCGAAGAAGCCTGGAAGTTTGTGGATGCTATCCGTGACGGTTGGGAGTCGGGTAAGGATAATTTGGCATTTTACAGCTCGGGATCTTGGGGCCCATCCGAAGCCGATGCACTCATTGAGCGCGCTGGCGCCACCTGGAGAAGGTTGTGAGCAAGGCCGACGCTATTGCCATCTCGCCGGGACTACCGGTTGAGATCGGCCACATCGACAAGGAATTGGGGAAGCTTTGGGAGGCCAGCGACGAATCCAAAACGCGGGCATCGCTCATTAACCTGGTCATTTACACCGAATCTGCCGAGTCGGTCGCCGAAAATACCGATTTAATCTCACGGATCGCAAGTGACCATGCATGCCGTGCTATCTTAATTTTCGCAAATCCTTCTGCGGCGGAACCCGGTGCCCGCGCGTGGATCAGTGCGCATTGCCACTCGATAGGGAAGGGAAGTAGTCAAATCTGCTCGGAACAGATCACCTTCCAATTAGATGGTGAAACCACCGCAGCAGTTCCCAATGTGGTCTTTTCTCATTTGGACTCGGACCTTCCACTTTGTTTTTGGTGGCAGGGAGAATTTCCAATCGATCCGGATGAGAACCTTTGGAGCTGGGTGGATCGCCTTATTTTTGACAGTCAAACGTGGGCGGAGCCATCGATGCAATTTGATCGTGTTTGCGGGATATCCCATTTAGCGAGGTCCCGTACGGTGCTTTGTGATCTGAATTGGACGAGACTCCTCACGGCACGATTTGCGCTAGCCAATGTTTTTGACCACGCATCCGTCCTTGCGGATTTGCCTAATCTTCAGGATATCGCGGTCACGCACGCTCCGGGTGCTCGGACAACGGGTATTTTGCTGATGGGGTGGTTAGCAGCGCAACTCGGATGGAATCTGGAATCGGTGCTCGGCTCTCATTGCTTCCGAGATAAAAATAACAACGAGGTCCGGTTTCATCTCCGAGAGGCCAAGGGCGCATCGATCTCACGCGTTGAGATCAAATTTCCCAACACCGAAATCATTTTAAACCGAGACGCGAACTCCGACATTTTTCATGCGGCGGTCCGCGGGCAGTCGATGTCGGAAGCCACGCAAATTCTTCCTGCTGGGCGTGACAGCTTGCGTGAGCATCTGCTCATGGAACTCAGCCGGGGTGGATTGCACCCGCTCTATTCAAAGGCGCTCGCGGCAATCCGTCCCCTGCTGGATACGGTGTAAGGACGGGTATCGGAGAATGTTTAGACCCTGAAGATCGCACCGAGCTTTTTGCCGAGGATCAAGCTCGCGCCGAGGATCGTTACGCCGAGAAATACCATAGCCCACACGCCTAGGGCGCTCGCCACAAAGCGACCTTCGCCCAAAAGCTGATAGAGTTCGTAGATTGCCTTGGTGATTGGGAAATCCTGTTGTTTCTGCGCGAGGATCAGTGAGTCAGAGACTTCCAACATGGCGAATGAGAATGCCAGCATCGCGCCGGCCGTGAGGTTGGCGGCAATAAGCGGAATCGTGATCTTTCGCAGCGTGCGAAGTGGGGGGCAGCCGAGATTCTGCGCGGCCTCTTCAAGGGTTTCACTTGTCTGTTGAAATCCGGCCGCTGCGGAGCGGACGACATACGGCAGTCGGCGAACGCTGTAGGCGATCACAAGGATGAGTAATGGATCCACCTTCGGATCCATGAACCCAAACAATTTGCCTTCCTGCGTCATCGCAAGATAGCCAAATGCAAGCACCAGGCCTGGCACAGCAAGGGGAAGCATTGACATCGCATCCAAGATTTGCCGTCCTGGCAGCTTGGTCCTAACAACGACGTAGGCGATGGCGATTCCTAGCACAACATCGATCAATGTCGCGAGCGATGCATACTTGAGGCTGTTCTGAATCGACGGAAGTGTGAGGTTATGACCGAGCGCTGCGTCAAAGTGAGCCAGCGTCCAACCCGTCGGGAGAATGCGATCATACCAATCCGTAGAAAATGCTACCAAAATCACGCCGATATGCGGAAGTACCGCCACAAGCGTAATTGTCGCAAAGAAGGCAGTGCATGCGAGCGCACGAAGCGGGGGGAGTGATTTGGGTCCACCAAGACTGGTCGCCTTGGGCATCATTGCATGGTTATTGCGACCAAAGAAATACTTGCTGGCAGCGTAGAGGATCACCGTGGAAAGCAGCATGACCGCAACCAAGGCGAAAGGGAATGGGTTACCTCCGATGTCCTTGATGCCATGGAAAATCTGCACCGATGTCACGCGGTTGAATTCGAACATCAGCGGCACACCCAGTTCGGTAAATGCCCAAATAAACACGATTGTGCCGCCTGCAAATAACCCCGGCATGATCAGAGGCAGCGTGACTTTCCTGAATTTTCGGAAACCCGTACAGCCAAGGTTTTCGGCGGCTTCTTCCATTGCCGGATCCACATTAGCAAGCGCAGCTACGAGGTTTAGGTAGAGGATCGGATACAAATGCAGCGCATTCATGATTACCACACCCCCAAGTCGACTTTGGCCTAGCCAATCTACCGGATGGCTCGGATCCATGAGCCCCATCGACTGCAGCAAGGCGTTGAGAGCACCCATTTGCCCCAGAATTTGCTTGATTCCGATCGCACCCACAAACGGCGGGAGGATCATCGGGATCAGAATCAATGCCGACAGAATGGTTTTTCCGGGAAACAAAAATCGATCGGTGAGAAATGCGAGCGGCATCGCGATCGCGATGGCGAGAATCGTGCTGAAAACGCCCATGAGGAGCGAATTCCATAAGCCTTCGAGGTAGATCGGGTTGCGGAATACCTCCGTGACATACGCCAGCGTGAAGCCGCTCCCAGGCTCATAAAACGCACCACTCAGTGTCTCAATAATCGGCAGAATAAAAAAACACGCAAAGAAAACGGACGTCAGCGCGAAGACGAAAATCGAGAGTTTTTTAGACATAGATTTTTATGGGTTATTTGCCCTGTCGCGCAAGTTCGGCGCTCTCGCGGTATTGATTTCGGAAATGGTCTCCGAGGAGTTTGGCCAATTGGACTTCTTCGATGCGCTTGGAGGACCGTAGGACCGGTCGGAGCGATTCCAGCGCGGTCTGGTAGTTGACGGCTTCGAGGTCTTGGAACTTGGCGGTCGCTTCGGGTGGGAATCCAGCATCGATCAATGCTTTCCATGCCGCAACTTGCTCGTCATGGGTATCCAGGCACATGACCCGAATGATAAACCGGAGCGGAGCGAAAAGCGGGGCCGTCCATTCCTCGTGATACGTAAAGAACTTTGCTTCCTCATAGGGTGCAACGTCCGGGTCGGAGCGGAACCGTTGGTATTCAGGAGCATACAGTTCCTTGCGAATGGGGAGACGGCGCAGCGCGTAGCGGACGGGACCACCCGGGGTGCCGACCTTAAAATTCCATAGTTTCTGTGCGTCTTCAGACAAAACAAATTCGATGAATAATTTTGCCGCCTCAGGATTCGGGGCTCCACGCAACATGGCGATGGGGTCCACGCCCACGGAGGATCCGCCGACGGGCGTGAAATATTGAAGGCGGGATTCATCATTGCCCACGCGCACTGCTTCGCTCTGGAATCGTCCATAGAAATCAATACACATTCCGATCGCTGCGTCCCCGAGCGACACATCCATGGGGACTTTTCCGGCGGCGTCGGTGAAATAGCGGGCGTTTGCCGATGCAGCCTGGATGATTCGGAGGCCAGCTACCCATCCTTGGGACTTCGCGATCACCAGCGCCTCGGACTCAGACTTTCCTTCCTTGAGCGCTGCTTCACGTGCGAGTTGCATTTGCTGCTGGATCACCATTTCAAATGCCTTGGCAGCTGACCCGCTCTTGGTCGGGTCTGCCAGCGCAACTTGTTTGTAGAACATCGGGTCAGTGAGGTCCGTCCACGCCGACGGCATCGATGTCACCCCGAGGCGTTTCAGAGAGTCGGTGTTATAAGTGATGCCAAAAGACGATAGGCACGTTCCGATCCAGCGGCCTTCAGGGTCGTAGTAGCGTTCTCCAGAAACTTCTTGGGGAATACTGGAGTCGTTGAACCAATCGGGTCGTGCGGTGATAATCCCAGAATCCACAAGGCGCCCTGCATTTGCTTGCTGAATAAAATCATAAGCTCCACCGCCAAAAAACATGTCTACTCCAATGCCGAAATCTGACGCCAAAAACAGCCTGCGGGCCTGTTGCGCTGCATCGTCCTCCGACGGATCCTCCGGAAGTATCAGCCGGGAATTGGAAAATCCTGCGGCGACGGTGTCCGTCCATCGATGCCCCGCCCGTTTCCACTCCCGTTCGAACACGGTGTAGTATTCTGAGGCGAGATACCGGGCGATCTCGCTGGTGCCGCCGACAATGCGCCAATCGATCCGGATCGATCGCCCTGTGCGGTCGCGGTAAAATTCTGAGAATGCACGGGTAAATTCATACCGGATTGCTTCGTTGTGCGGTGTGACGATAACCAGCGTGTCATCTGCCTCCGCGAGGGTATCCTCATCCGGGCGCAACAAAAACGGGAGGCCCACGATGGCGACTAGAAGCCCGGTGATAATAAGGATTCGCGTGAGCATGGTCAGCGACGCAGGATCACGACATCATCCGGATTGGCCGTTACAAATAATGGCACCTCCGCACGGCGTTGCGAAAGGTGTGGGTTGAGCTCGAAAATCTTCAGCACTTCATCGTCGGAGTGAAATTGGTATTGTGCGACCTCTCCCAAGTAGATCGCCTCGCCGATCCGTCCCGGGGCGCAGTTTCCTGGAGAAGGCGATGTGCTGATCGTCCATGCTTCTGGGCGGATCGATAGCGTTACGGATTCACCAGGGGTTGGCGTCCACTCTGCTTCGGTGACCACACCATCAAAGACGCCGATCGCTGTTTCAACACGTGCTGTGCCTGTGGTGGCAGAGAGGATCTTTCCGGCAATGAAGTTTGTTTCACCAATAAAATCGGCGACGACGCGCGTGACCGGGCGGCGATAGACTGTTTCCGGATCGCCGATCTGTGCGATGTTTCCGCTTTCGAGAATGGCCATGCGGTCTGAGATCGACAGGGCTTCTTTTTGGTCATGGGTCACGTAGATTGCCGTGAGGCCAAATTCTTTGCAGACACGCCGGATTTCAGTGCGCATTTCCAAGCGGAGTTTTGCATCCAGGTTGGATAACGGCTCGTCGAGCAGCAGGCACCGGGGGCGGATCACCAACGCGCGAGCGAGCGCGATCCGTTGTTGTTGGCCTCCGGAAAGTTGGGCAATCTTGCGGGAGGCATACGATGCCATCCGGACTGATTCCAGCGCTTCCCCCACACGACGCTCGATTTCCGGCTTCGAGACTTTTCTTTCAATCAGTCCAAAAGCGACATTTTGCGCCACCGTCATGTGTGGCCACAAGGCATAGCTCTGAAACATCATGCCTGTGTTGCGCTGGTGGGGCGGAAGCCGCGTGACGTCGTCGTCTCCGAAGAGAATGCGTCCGCTCTCTGGAATGTAGAATCCCGCGATGTTTCTCAGCAATGTGGTTTTCCCGCAGCCACTTGGGCCCAGAAGAAAAAATAACTCGCCTGGCTCGATCCGAAAGGTCAGGCCGTTCAAGGCCACGGTGTCGCCGAATTTTTTGACCAGATTGTCAATAGTGATAGAAATCATCGATGTCGGGAGGTTTTAGTGGGTTGAGTAAATTGATGCAATGCCGCAACCCCTGTGCCAATGTTACGAAGTCGTCACCTGAAAATCAAAAAAGTGGTCGAATCGTATGCATCAGTCACCTTGCATCACTGGGGGAAGCGGATAAAAAATTGATTTGTGGAAGGGACTGAGCGCAATCGGTGGGAGTCGATCGTTTTGGGTGCCGATGCCTGC
>JBGSMR010000253.1:0-4249 GCA_041740065.1 Chthoniobacterales bacterium | reverse complement strand
GCCCCGGCGACGGAGGATTCGCCGATAGCCGGAAAGACGCTCTGCAAAAGCAACATCAAAACGGGAAACCCGATCGACAGCAGCACACCGGCCAGACCGATCCAGAGCGGCCACTTATACGCGTTGGCTATGGGAGTGACGCCGTTGCCTTTCATCGGACTTTCTTTTCCACCTCATATTTGAAGCGCATGAGCACGTCGCGTTGCGCCTTTAAGGCTGCGGCTACATCGTAGGGTAGGGCAGCGGACATAGCGGCCTTCTTCCGAAGCGGACTGAGCGGCGTGGCAGGGTCGGCTGGAATCAGATGCTCGGCAGCCATGCGGTTCTGCGCTTTGGGCGAGAAGCAAAAACGGACAAAAGCGTCCGCCGCTTCACGGTTCACCGTGCCATTGAGCACCGCAATCGGACGGGGAATCACCGGGCATCCAGAGGCCGGGAAATGCATCACCAGCGGTTCGCCCTTTTCGATTTGCTTAAAAACAAGGTAATCCGCCGAAGCCAAAACTGCATCATGGGAACGCAAAACGAGGCCGCTCAAGGCCTGGCTATTCGGGCCGGAAATTTGCATGCCCTGCTTCTTGGCGGTTTTCAGACCGTCCCAGAAGGCGTCGCCCATCTGGCGACTAAAGGCGATGATGAATTCCCCACTGGTGCCGGATTGCTGCGGAGAAGGCATGAGGAGCTTGCCTTGGAATTTACCGGAAAAAATGTCCACCCATTCCAGCGCTGGGTTGTATTGGTCATCACGCATGGCGATGCCGAGGGCGCTGGCGGCAGTCCCGGCATAAAATCCGTCCTTGTCGTCCCAATCGGGCCGGGCCACTAACCCTGTCGGCAGCGGCAGGAGCATCTTTTCCTGTTTGAGTGCTTCCGCTGCCGTGGGGCTGGCGAGGATTACCACATCGGCCTGCGGGTGGTATTTCTCGGCCATGAGTTTTGCCATCACTTCGCCGGTTGTCGCGGAATACAATTTGGTTTTCTGGCCGGTCTGCTTTTCGAACGATTCGCAAAGCCACTCCGCAAGGCCGCGCGGCCCGGCGGAATAAACAACCAGGGTGTCCGCGTCACGGTTTTCGCAACCGGACAACGCGGCTCCGAAAAGGGTGACCAGCAAGATTTGGCGGAGACACCTCATTTCTCGACGTAGATCACTTGATGAGGGTCAAACTGAACAAGCACGTTGCTATCGAGCGCGATGGAATGCGGAGTGAAGGCCCGGAAAATTTCGCCCTTCTGGGTCATGGCGTGAACGTCGTAGGCAAGTCCGGTGAAGCTGCTTTTGATGCACACCGCCTTCCAGCGGATCATGCCATCGCCGGGGAACTCGTCTTTTTGCGCCTGCGGAAAAATCCGCACGTCCTCGCGGCGCACGAGGAGATAACCTTGGCCCTTGCGCTGGGGATGTCGTGGGAAAATCGGCTGCTGAGCGTCGTCGCGCAAGTCTTCCAGTTCCGAAGTGAAGGGGATGGCGCTGGCCGTGCCAAGGAACGAGGCGACAAAGGTCGTCTCGGGAAAACGATGAATTTCATCCGGCGAGGCAATCTGTTCGATGCGCCCCTTGTTCATCACTGCGATCTGATGGGCTACCGTGGTGGCCTCCTGATGGTCGTGGGTCACATAGATGGTGGTAATACCCAAGCGGCGGATGAGGGCCGCGATGTCATCGCGGAGCGTTTCCCGCAACTGCGTATCGAGCGAGGCCAGCGGCTCATCCATGAGCAATACGGAGGGCTCGACCACGATGGCCCGCGCAATGGCCACCCGTTGCTGTTGCCCGCCGGAAAGGGTGGAGGGAAGACGATCTCGCATTGCCTGTATGCCGACACGCTGCAAGACCTGCTGGATGCGCTTTTGCTTATCGTCGGGACTCAGCCGCGTTTTGAGATAATCGAGTCCGAAGGCGACATTCTGTTCCACCGTCAGGTGCGGCCAAAGGCTCAGGTCCTGAAAGACCATGGCGAAGCCCCGTTCCTGCGCCGACCGTCCCTTTTGGGTCGTTGCATCCTCGATGATGTCCAAGCCCAGTTGAAGCTCTCCGCCATCGGCAGGCAGCAGCCCTGCGAGAATGTTTAGCAGGGTCGATTTGCCACAGCCGGAAGGTCCCAGCAGTGCGAGACACTGACCCTTCTCCACCCCGAACGACACGTCATTGAGCACGACCGTTTCGCCGTAGGATTTGCGGATATTTTTCCCGATAAGGTAGGGATTTGGCGTGCGAACGATGTCTCCGTGGAAACCGGGTGCCTGGTGAATCATGTTCATCGAATTTGGGTTTGGGCCAACTGCAAGCGCCCGGTGAGGCGATAGATATTTACGGCGAAGTCACCGGCTCCATTATTTTTGCGCTGAAGGTTTTTGCTGGTGGGATCAAAGACCGCATCGGTCACCGCGATTTGCGGAGTGTTTTGCAATGGCTGGCCCGTGACCTGGCCGAGCGAGCCAAATTCGATGACTTGCACGGTGGTCGGATTCCCCGGCAGTCCATCCCCGGCCACAGGAATCAGCATGCTGGAAATCTTATCCAAGTCGAAATAGAACCCCCGAGGCAGGGAATCCCACCGAGTGATCGGCACCATGTCTTCCGTGTTGGAAACGGCTTTCTCATCGGCGGTTTGATCGCGGAAAAGAATGTAGGAGCAGAGCTGCTTTTCCGAATCCGGGTGCGTGGTATCGGCAATTCCAAAATAAACCGTCGTGCCTTTTTCGATGGCCGACATCCGGGCTTCCTCCAACCCTCCCATGAGTTGCGAAATGGCTCCTTGCCGGGAACCGGCAGGCCGGGTGTTCATGCCTGTGCTGACGAGCAAGCCCATCATGATGCTCATGATCGCCATGACGGTCAGCAATTCGACGAGGCTAAAGCCTTTGTTGGTAAGTTTGGGAAGCATTGGTTTATTCATCGGATGGCGTTTCTATTTCAGGCTCCGAGGGGTAAACGAAAACACTGGGGCGGCTGTAATTGTTGCGCATAAAGACGGCGCTCACGCGGCCTTTTCCTTCATAGGAAACCGTGCGACGAATTTCCGTCTTTTTCTTGGAAGGATAAACGAAGGTTACCGGTCCGGTGAGTTGGGCGGCGGGTATTACAAAAGGCTGAGAAACCGAATACGGAACGGGCTTTGGCGCGGACCCTCCGACTTGCACGAACAAGGCCGGCTCAGCGAGCAGGTTAAAAATGTAGATTCCATCCTCCTCGGGCGGCGTAGGGTATTCCTGCACCAGTTTGAGTTTCGATTCGCCGTTTTCGAGGACGGCGAGCAAGGTGTATGCGGCATCTTTTTCCAGCGTGGCATCCAATCCGTCCACCTTGGTATTGCCACGTAAGAGCACAAATTGAGCCTTCCCCGCAGGAAAAATCACATATCCGCTTCCATACCCACTTCGGTAGCAGCCTTTGATTCCTGCAAAAAGCATGCGCATTTTCTCCTCCTCCGGAACTTTGGGGAATTCGCAAGACAGGCTGTAAGTATTCGTCGAATTGGTATCGCCCAACACAGCCCACGTTCGCAGATGGGTGACGCCTCCTTGGCTTGCCTGAGGGGCCGGGCCCGGTTCTTGCGCAGGCAGCCAGAGAGAGAAACTCATGCTGAGCATGGCGACCCAGACCGCCGATTTATAAAAAGAATCTTTCATCATGCCTCCTCGATTTTTATCACGTGCAAAGCGTAGGAGTCCGGGGCGCGAAAGCGATCTGCAGCCTCTGACGCCGGGTCGAAATCCGCTTTCAAAACAGAGTTATAAACCGGCCTCAATCGCACGGTGATGCGTTGGGCCTTCGTTGCGGTCGGTTTTCCCTGCCGGTCGAGGCTCTGGCCCACCACGTAGATGGTGTAGGTGTTGCCCTTCGGGGTGATCAGATCCACCAGCCGCTTGAAGATTTCCTCCAGTCCACGGTCGTTCAGCGCATCGTTGTTGACTCCGGTGCGGATAAATGGAGCCGTCGTGCCTCCCGTTCCTGTCGCGGAATAGTTGCCCAGCTTGTAAGCGAAGAAATCCAGTTGGGATAACTCTCCCGGCTCCCACAGGGGACTGAATCGTTTGGGTACACTTCGAGTGAGTCGCTGTGCCAGGAAATTCGCCAATGCCTTACCTCCCGATCCGGCCTGCGCTGCCGAGATGCTAGTCCGGCTGCTTTCTGGCAGAATGTCGTCCGTATCCGTAGAAGAGAAAATAGTGCCTGCAAGGGCTGGGTCTGACTTTTGCGCATTGCCAAATTGAATGCCCTCTACCAGCGTGCGCAATACCCGAC
>JBGSMR010000218.1:0-4424 GCA_041740065.1 Chthoniobacterales bacterium | reverse complement strand
ACCACTTGCGAGGGTGCTTCTCGATGGCGCACAAGGAACCCAGCACAAATCCATCGCGGGTCTTAAGCGGCATCCCCAAGTAGGCGATGATACCGTAGTCCCGGACGCTGAGATTTTCTCGGACCCGGGGATCATCGCGCGCGTCCTCGACAATTAATGGACTCCCGTCAGTGACAACATATTGGCAAAAGGAATGAGAGATTGGCGTCTCCCGCTTGCTGAGGATCGGCTCAGCTAATCCAACTTGGCTCTTGAAAAATTGGCGGTTCCGATCCACGAGCGAAATCAGGGAGATATCCGCCTCTAGTAATGCAGCTGCAAGACGCGTAAACCGGTCAAATGACTCCTCTGGAAGGGAGTCCAGAAGCCCGGTCTCATTTAATGCTTCAAGGCGACCCGCGTGATCAAGGGACTGCCCGTGGGGCTGATGGGATATCATGCTCACCGCAGCATAATCTTCGGAATACCCCAAAACGACAAGAGCCAATGACTTGGTCAGATGTCATTCCCTAAGAAATAAATCCAAGAAAAAAGCCAAGGATTGCAGGAATTTGACCGAACCGCTATCACACGGTCTATGGCAAAACTTCCGGTGGTCCGGACTCTTCCTTGGAATCTCAGAATCGGACACCCGTTGATATTCGGGGCCTATCCAGTGCCTGGGGGTGTTAACTTTTCGATTTTTTCGTCTTACGCATCGAGTTGCACGCTTGTCCTCGTTCGTCTGGGCACGCGAGAACCTATGGGCGAGATCCCATTTCCTGCCGATTTTCGGATAGGCCATGTTTTTTCCATGATTGTGGAAGGGCTGGAGTCAGGCACCTTTGAATACGCGTATCGCTTTGACGGACCAAAAGATCCGGTTAAGGGGCATCACTTTGATGAGCGCCTCGTTTTGATTGATCCGTATGCACGTGGTCTAACGGGTCGGAACCTCTGGCGGACGCCCGAGGATAACGATGCAGCCGTTTACGGACGGATGGAGCCGCTCTCCTTCGACTGGGCAGATGATGCCCTGGTTCGGATCCCGCCTGAAGATTTGATAATCTACGAGATGCATGTGCGGGGGTTTACGCAGCATCCGTCGTCTGCGACTGACGACCCTGGCACTTACTCAGCACTTACGGCAAAGATTCCGTATTTAAAATCCATCGGCGTGAATTGCGTCGAGCTCCTTCCGGTCTTCGAGTTTGACGAATGCGAAAACACCCGGACAAATCCCCTGACCGGGAATCAACTCTGCAACTACTGGGGATATAGCACGGCGGGATTTTTTGCGCCAAAGGCCGGTTACGCCGCCAGTGGCACCTCGTACGGGGAAGCAGTCGAATTTAAACGCATGGTCCAGGCACTCCATGCCGCAGGAATCGCCGTGATATTAGATGTGGTTTACAATCACACCTCGGAGGGGGGTAAAGACGGGCCGGTTATTTCTTTCAAGGGTATCGACAATAAAACGTACTATCTCCGAACCCCCGATGGAGACTATGCAAACTATTCCGGTTGCGGAAACTCGCTGAACGCCAATCATCCGGTGGTAAGGGCATTCATCCGTGACAGCGTGCGTTACTGGGCCTCGGAATACCATATCGACGGATTTCGGTTTGACCTCGCTTCGGCACTGACACGCGATGCGGCAGGGGTGCCACTGCTTTCGCCGCCACTGATCGAAGACCTCGCCGCAGATCCGGTACTGGCAGATTGTATTCTTATTGCGGAAGCGTGGGATGCGGGAGGGTTATACCAGGTGGGGCATTTTCCGGACTATGGATGCTGGCTGGAATGGAATGGGAAGTTTCGTGACGCCGCGCGACGCTTCATCAAGGGCGACCCGGGCATGAGCGGGGAAATCGTTCAGCGCATTATCGGTTCTCCCGATCTCTACCAACGGCCGGAGCGCTCCCCTGCGGCGTCAATCAATTTCATCAACTGCCACGACGGCTTCACGCTCAGGGATTTGTTTTCCTACAATCAAAAACACAATCTTGAAAATGGCGAAAATAACCGCGATGGAGCCAACGACAATTGGAGTTGGAACTGCGGGGTGGAAGGGGAAACCGAAGATCCCGATGTATTGGTGCTCCGTGACCGACTCCAAAAAAATGCTCTCACGCTTTTGTTCGTCAGCCAAGGGGTTCCGATGGTGAGTATGGGCGACGAATGCTGCCGCACGCTGCATGGAAATAACAATGCCTACTGCCACGATGAGCCATGGAATTGGTTGGATTGGTCCCTGCCGGAACGTCATTCGGGGTTTCTGCGCTTTTTTCGGCTGCTGGCTGCATTCCGGGCAGAGCATCAGGTTTTCCGTCAGTCACAATTTCTCACAGGCACCGACATGATGGGCAGTGGCTACGCGGATATTAGCTGGCATGGAGTCGAGGCATGGAAACCTGATTGGTCATTTGCCAGCCGCACCGTTGCGTTCCTGCTTTGCGGTCGCCACTCACGCGCGCTCGGCGGCAAGCCGTGGTTCTTCTACGTCTGCTTCAATATGTTTCATGAACCTCTCGAATTCGAACTTCCTACGCTCCCCAAGAAACTGCGATGGCATGAGTTCCTCGACACTGGCAAATCCTCGCCGCTCGATATCCAAACGCCAGGGAAGGAAATTCTACTCCTCGAGCAAAAACAGATTTGCGCCAGCGCGCGATCTTCAATCGTGCTCGTTGGGAAGTGACTTTGATAGAATTGGCACTCAGCACAGCGAGCGCTATCAGGTGTCAGCCTGATGAATCCCTGATGCAACATTCTCATTTTCAAAGAATAAAGTTTGACACGAAGGCACCCTTTGAGGCACAAATCGAATGTTCAAGAAAGTTTGTTCCTTAATGACTACGTCGCTCGGGAATTTTCTGATTGATCAACTACCTAACCTCTCACATGAAAAAAATAATCCTATCAGTACTTTGCGGCGTTGTGCTCGCAACCGGCGTTCATGCCGGGACTACATCCAAAGAATTCAAAGAAATCACGGTTGAAGAATCGCTTTGCCGGTTCCGTGATACCGAATTCCAAATCGACGCCTTCTATTCCGGCATCATTGGGAGCAAGGGCTCGAAAGTTGGCACCGGATCCGGTGGCGGCGTGGGCTTGAATTTCTTCTTCGCCAAATATTTCGGTATTGGTTACGAAGCATTCTGGACCGGCAGTGGACAGGGTGAACATTTCCCAGTTGGCGGAAATGCATTCTTCCGTTATCCGATCTGCTCGTTGAATCTTGCTCCTTACGTCATGGTTGGCGGTGGCGCTGCATTCAATGGCCATGCTAAAGGATACGGCAATGTTGGTGGCGGTCTTGAATACCGTGTCACAGACAACATTGGTCTCTTCGTAGACGGTCGTTATTTCTACGGTGGCGTGGGCAACCTCGCTAACCTCCGCAGCGGATTGCGCTTCGCGTTCTAATCAGCTGACACTAGTTACAAAAAACGCCGCCCGACAATTCGGGTGGCGTTTTTTTTTGCCCAATTGACACCCAGTCTGCTTGAGCTGAGCAATTCTAGAATCATTGAAACGCTTTTCTGATCCACTTCTTCCCGAAGGCTACGCAGCCGGATCGAATTGCACGTGGATTAGCTGCGGCGATCCAACGACAAACGAGACGAGGTGTTACACGGCTCATTTTTTGTTCTATGAAACAACCGGTATCAGATCCCGTGTTTCAGGAGAGCCTGCACATTAGTTCGCGACGCTGATGAAATTGGGAGGGACAGCCCGTGGCCAAGCCTGATCTGGGGATCTGACTTGGCGCTCCTTTGCGCAATCTAGCTCGTCTTCAAGACTTCGATGAACGCTTCTTGTGGGATGTTCACGCTGCCGATCGCCTTCATCCGCTTTTTGCCTTCTTTTTGCTTCTCTAGAAGCTTGCGTTTTCGGGTGATGTCACCGCCGTAGCATTTTGCGGTCACATTTTTTCGCATTGCAGTGACACTTTCGCGGGCGACTACTTTTCCTCCGATGGCCGCTTGGATGGCGACTTGGTAAAGCTGTTTTGGAATAACATCTTTCAGTTTCGCAGCGATCGCACGCCCGCGGGACTCGGCTTTGTCGCGGTGAACGATGCTTGAGAAGGCATCCACGGGTTCTCCATTGACCAACAGGTCGAGCTTCACCAGCTTACCTTCACGGTAGCCAGCCGGTTCGTAATCCATCGACCCGTAACCACGTGTAAGCGTCTTAATCTTGTCATTAAAATCGACAAGGATTTCGTTAAGCGGAATAATCGCGGTGATCATGACGCGGCGTGTGTCGAGCGACTCGGTGTGCTCCACGATCCCGCGCTTATCCATCATGAGTTGCATGATGTCGCCAATGTTTTCGTTGGGAACCATGACGAAGCATTTGATCACCGGCTCACGAATTTCTTCGACCACGCTCATGTCGGGAAGGTTTGCCGGGTTGTCAACTTCGAGGCGTTCTCC
>JBGSMR010000206.1:0-5954 GCA_041740065.1 Chthoniobacterales bacterium | reverse complement strand
CGGACTTCGCCATCAAGTCAAACGGTAAGGATGCAATGAACCCGGAAGTTCAATGATGCCCTGCATGGTGCTCGAATCAGACTAAACTTTCCTCAAGCGGGCTGGGTGTTTTTGCTTCCATGCGTGCTTTGAGCATGGCAGTCGCTTGGCTATCGCGACCCGACTTCCGCAGGCTATCAATGTGGGCGAAACGAAAGAGATCGTCTTGCGCATCGCTACCACCAATTTCGGTGAGGCGGGGCATTCCGATTTCAAATCGATTGGCCGCCACCTCATATTCTTGGGAGCCTAATGCCGCACTGGCGGTGATGATCGTGTGTCCCGTGGGGCGCCATACCCGGCGTGCTTCGGCATCATTGTCATTTGCGCGGGCGGCAGTCGCGGATAGGACCGCTTGGAGCGCTTCTTTTTCGCCTGCGCGGGCGAGGGCATATGCGTAGTGTGCCGTGGCAAAGGGCATAAACAATGCGGTAGAGACGGGTGTGATGTAAGGAACTAGTGCCTGCCAGCGTGATCGAGGGACGTCCACGCCGGCCATCTCTGCCCGCCACAAAAATGCGATGGAATCGAGTTGCTCGACCACCATATCAGGCGTTGTCATCCAAACGTGCGTATCAAAAACAGTGAATGCTCTTTTATTTTCCAAGCGGTCCAGTTGTGCCAAAGCGAGATGCCAGGCATTGTGAGAATGAATGGGACGCGCGCTAGCCTCCCAGTCAGCAACCCAACGTTCCATAACGACGATGGCGGCCTCGGGATTCCCTTCCCAAAGCAGCACATGTTCCAATGCGTGCTGCGCCCACGGGTTGCGGGGCGCGATTTCCAGAGCCTGTTCGGCACTGTGACGTGCTCGAACGCCGTCCCCACAGAGTTCATGGGCGAAGGCATCCATCGCGAGGAAATCTGGGTCGCCCGCATGCAGCATGCGCAATCGCTGCATGTGATTCCGGAAACGGGGGCCGTTGTGCTGTTGGCCAAGGACGTAGTACAAAAATTCCGCCGCTTTTGCTGCAAGCAAATCCGCAGGCCATTCATGGGTCAGCGCCTCCAGGATTTCCACCGCCCGCGTGAAGTCTTTTTGATGCCAGAGCGTCAGTGCGCTGAGCCATTGGATTTCGCGGAGATTGAGCGAGCCGGGTGGGATTTGCTGCAATGCTGTTGAGGCTTGATTCTGTGCTTCGCGCGTGTGACCGAATAACCAGAAGAGCCCGCAAGCGAGATGCACGGTGGGCTCATCCGGTGATGATTCTGCTACCGTTAAAATCTCCTCTGCTCCGGGCGAGATACGGAGGATCCGGTCCGAAAAATTATCCAGATTTTGAAGAATCTTTGCGGAGTCGGTGGATGTTTCCAATCCTCGTTTGGATACCATCGTTGGATCTATAGCCTATTCAGTCAATAGTTGCCAACCGGTCCGTGACGGAAGATCTAATTTTTCTGGACAATTCTCTGTGGTATGATTACCTACCTCCTCCGCTGCGAGTGGAGACTGCCCGAAGGGCGATCTTTGACTTCACGGTGGATTTTTCAGCTGTTTCGGGGCGTAGCTTAGCTTGGTAGAGCGCCTGGTTTGGGACCAGGAGGTCGTGGGTTCGAATCCCGCCGCCCCGATGTGCTAGTCTTTTCTCTGCGGCATATGGGGCAGGGGATTACTTCAGAAGGTAATCAGGATTTAGCTTCTTCAGTGAGGCAGGGACGAAAATCCCGTCTTTGCGGATCAGCTTGCCGTCAAACCAGATTTCTCCTCCGCCGTAGTCGGAGCGTTGGATATTGACCATGTCCCAGTGGATGTTGCTGTGGTTTCCGTTGCCGCCGACGCTGTATGCTTTACCTGGAGTGAAATGGAACGAACCGGCAATTTTTTCGTCGAAAAGAATGTCCCGCATCGGGTGGAGGATGTGCGGGTTAAACCCGATCGCAAATTCGCCAATGGATCGTGCTCCTGCGTCCGTATTGAGAATATGATTCAACGCTTGGGTATTGTTTGCGGTAGCTGAAACGATGCGGCCTTTTTCGAATTCCAGCCGGATGTTGTCGAACGCGATTCCTTGGTAAACGGTGGGTGCGTTGAAGGTGATGTGGCCTTCCGTGCTGGTCTTTGTGGGACAGGAAAAGACTTCACCGTCGGGGATATTACGGTCTCCGCCGCAGGTGACTGCGCCAATTCCCTTGATGCTAAAATGAAGGTCTGTGCCCGGGCCTTTGAGGTGGACGCGGTCCGTTTTATCCATGAGCGCCTTTAGCGCGTTCATGCCTGGTATCATGCGGGAGTAGTCGAGTGTGCACACGCGGAAGTAAAAGTCTTCGAATGCTTCGGTGCTCATTTGAGCGAGTTGGGCCATTGAGGCAGTGGGCCAACGGAGAACGACCCAGCGGGTTTTATTAATCCGCCAATCCATCACCGGGCGCATTTTGGAATTGACCAACGCCATCCGGTCTTCGGGAACATCGGAGAGTTCTGTCACATTGTGGCTTCCACGAATCGCGATGTAGGCGTCCATTTTTCTCATTCTGGCCAACTCGATCGTAGCCTGTATGTCGAGCTGCTCGTCGGTCGCCTCGCGTGCCATCTCACGCGAGATGCGAGCCTGATGGATTTGCACAAATGGCGTGGCTCCTGCTTTGCGAACCGCACGGATGAGCGGGACGACAAACGTCTCAGGGATGTCAAAGCAATCGATCAAAACATTATCCCCCGGCACCAGCTTGGTTGAATGGGAGGTGAGAACCCGGGCGAGTTGGTCAAATCGAGCGTCTTGGATCATGTTGTATTCGATAGCGCGGCATCGGGATGGGCTCAAGTACGGATGCGTGAGAGAAAAGGAATTTGGCGGGAAAGATTGCCAAACGTCTCCGTCTATGGTGCAAGCGTGGTAGTTCCTGATGTCGATTAAAGTCCGAAACCGTTTGATAGCTTTGTTTTGCCTTGGCGTGTTTGTCGCCGGGGGTGCCCTTTATTATACCAACTGGGTCGTGCAACGACCGTTTGGACTGATCCTGTTTATCGGGGACGGCCTGACTACCGGACAACTTGCCGCGGCTCGTATCTTCAAGGGCGGCGCGGAGGCACCGCTGTATCTTGAACGGCTGCGTGAGGTCGCGCTGCTCCGTACGGCTGCCAATGATTTTGCAGTGCCCGACGCAGCAGCTGCGGCGAGCGCATTGGCTACCGGCGTCAAGGTCAATAACCGGAGTCTTGCAATCACCGCAGGTGGCGAATCGCTCGAGTCTCTTGTGGATCTTGCACGCCAAGCGGGTCGAGCAACGGGGATGGTTGCCAACGTTGCACTCACCGACGCCACGGCGGCAGCATTCTATGCGCATGAAGAGGATCCGCTCGCCCATGAGAATCTCGCGAAACAACTTCAGGAGGGGGAATTGTTTGATGTCGTGCTGGGCGGGGGCGAAGCTGACTTTTTGCCAGATAGCAAAGGCGGACGCAGAACGGACGGGCTGGATTTAATTTTGGAGTTGCGGCGGCAGGGATACGATGTGGTGCGTTCCCAAGCGGAACTGGAAAATACCCCGGCCTGGCGTGCACCAAGAATTTTTGGTTTGTTCAGCGAAGGGAATCTGGAATTTGCAGGCTCCGCTGATGTGCCGGATTCCCAGCCCTCGCTGGCAGACATGGTGCGGCGCGCGATCGAATTGCTCCAGTATAACCAGAGCGGATATTTGCTGATTGTGGACGCGGGACTCATTGCGAAAGCCTGTCACAATAATGAAGGTGAACGTATGTTACGTGAGATACTGGAACTGGATGAGGCCATTGGTGCAGCCATCGAATATTCCGGTGATAATACGCTCATAGTCGCGTGCGGAAAACAATCTGTGGGGGGCTTTCGCTTGAATGGTTTTCCTTTCACCAACGACCGGGGCGTCTCCATTCTTGGAAAGAATGCCCAGGGGCTTCCATTTATCACATGGTCCACTGGTCCGGGGGGGCTAGATGGTGCGGAGCCGGATGCTCCCACAGCAATCGAGCCTGCCGCAGTGGCAGCTTCTGCCGGCATTGGAGTGGCTGAGGATACGATCGCTGCCGGTCGTGGCCCGGGTTCAGAAAAGCTCAGTGGATTTCTCGATAATACCGCGGTCTTCGAAATCTTTCGCAGCCAATTGTGATCTGGGAGCAGGCGGAATCGAAAAAGACGCTCTTGACCGATTCGCAATCTTGTAAGATGCAATCAAGGCTTGAGCACCACTGCCTGTCCATCCTTGGGCTGGGATTTTGCCTTCCTGGCAGAGAACCCGGTCGTCCGCACCAAACGCTTCGGTATGACCGCCGAAGCAAAATCTGTCCGATATCCCGTGCGATTACTTCGCTACTGGTTCGGCTATCACCTGCTGCGCATTGAGGCGGAGCGGTTGGGACGTCCGATGGATGTGGCCGAAGTTGGCGTGCACACCGGTCAGTTTCTCGAATTTGTCAGATCGACACCTGTGGTGCCTACCTTTGGCAGATGGACTGCGGTCGACGCGGTGATGCTCGAGGAAAAACTGCGCAAGGCTGGATACGATGATTTTTTTGAAGCCAATCTTGAAGCGTCAGATTTTTCGTTACCGGGTGAGTATGATGCGGCGGTGATGCTGCATGTGCTGGAGCACTTATTTGAGCCGGAGGAGGCGCTGCGGAAGGTCGTCTCGGGTCTTCGGACTGGGGGAGTCGTTATTGGCGGGTTTCCGGTGCTGCCAGAGATGCTGGTGCAATCGCGGGAGGCGGCTGTGCGCAAGACCGCAAAACCCATGGGCCATGTCAGTGTCTTCTCTCCGGGACGCGTGCGCCGGATGGCGGAGCAGGCAGGATGTACAGTCGAGTTCATGAGCGGCGCATTTTTCATGCGCAGCAAAGGATCACCCTTGGAAAATTCTGCCGCTTGGCTGCGATTTAATCTTTGGTGGGGAGCTATGTTTCCCGGATGGCCAGGCGAGATCTACTGGATGATCCGGAAAAAATAACTTCCCCGTCGGGTGCCTACACAGCCGGTTGTTGCTGGGTGAGGCAATGGAAGGCGCCAAGCCCCCAAATCAATTCCCGGCAGTCAATCGGAACGATCTTCCTTTTTGGGAATACGCCCCGGAGTACCGACGCGGCCCATGCGTCATTGGTCTCGCCAAATACGGGCAGCAGGACGGCTTCATTCGCAATATAGAAATTTGCGTAGCTTGCCGGTAACCGCTGTCCATCGCGAATGATCCGCGATGGCATGGGGAGCTTCAGAATTTCGAGAGGCTCGTCTTTTACTAGTTCCACCGCCTCCAATCGTGAGAAATTTTCTTCGAGCGGATAATAATTTGGATCGCTTTCATCCTCTTCGATTGCGGTAACAACCGTGTTCTCTCCGACAAAGCGGGTGATGTCATCGACGTGACCATCGGTGTCGTCGCCTTCGATGCCGTCGCCGAGCCAGATGATCTTCTTCACGCCGAGAGACTCCATGAGCAGGGTTTCAATCTCGGATCGATTTAATTCTGGATTTCGGTTCGGGTTTAGGAGGCATGCCTCAGTGGTGAGCAATGCGCCTGATCCGTTCACATCAATCGATCCGCCTTCAAGGATGAAGTGGCTGTAGTCAAAATGTTTGATCTTGAGCTTCTCCGCCACAGCGGCTGGCACAGCGTCATCATCATCAAACGGAGGGTATTTCCACCCCCATGCATTGTAACCGAAATCCAGCGCTGCAAGGCGGGGTGCTTGTTTGCGGGTGACGAAGATCGGTCCATGATCGCGGCACCATGGTTCGTTGGTGGGGATCTGATAGTACTCAATCCGCTCGGCGGGAGCGCGAGCGAGCAGCTTGCGAACGAATGCTTCGTGATCCGCGTCGCGCACATTGACGCGGAGCATTTCCGATTCAGCGATGGCGATCGCCATTTTTACCAGTGCAGGTTGGACGCGATCAAAGCATCCGGGAAAGCTTATGCCATCGCGGTGAGGCCATGAGATCCACGTCGCT
>JBGSMR010000199.1:0-6024 GCA_041740065.1 Chthoniobacterales bacterium | reverse complement strand
GCATCAGACTTTTCGCATAGCACCGTGAGTTGCACTCCCGGGCGGTTCTTCTTCATTTGCACTGGCGTTAAAAAGGCATCCAATGCACCCAGCTCCAGCAATGCAGCCGGAAAAGTCCCTGCGATTTCCGGTGTGCCATCGTCGATGTTGGTCACGATTTCGGTGATTGTGTCCGACTCAAGATCTGCACCGTCGGTGAGGGTGGTTCCCATGACCACTCGCAGCACATTGGGTCGCGGTGATGTGTCTCTTGTTCCAAGACCGTAACCGATTTTCTCGATCTGCATGAGCGGCATGGGGCCGAATCCGCGTGAAAACTCTGCCATGAGAGCTGCTCCGGTGGGAGTGATGAACTCCATTGATTCGTCGATCTGGCGAAGGGGGATGCCTTTCAGGATTTCCAAGGTGGCTGGAGCTGGAAGCGGAAATGTCCCGTGGGCACATTGGATGGTTCCATTACCGTCGAATAGGTGGGAACAATAGACATCCGGGTTTCCAAGCAACTCAAGGCAGACACATGCGCCGACAATATCCACAATGGAATCCACGGCTCCCACTTCGTGAAAACCCACGTCATCTGGTGCGCAACCGTGGATGCGGCCTTCCGCGATGGCGATGCGTTGAAATACCGCCAGCGAATCCCGTCGGACGTTTTCGGAAAGCGGGCTCGCACCAATCAACTCTCGTATCTCACGGTAGGTGCGGCCGTGGGAATGGTCGCTGTCAGAATGGGGGTGGTGATGAGAATGATCTTCCGAATGCGAATGTCCGTGTCTGCTATGCGAGTGGTCCGCGTGCCCGCTGTGACTGGATCGATCTGCGGTCAAATGGACATCGAATTTCGTCCCCGCGATCATCTGGCGGGATTGCTGTGAGAGGTGCGTGTGAAATTCCGAATTAAGGCCCAATTTTTCCAACTCGGCAGTAAATGCTTCAGGGTTCACGCCGAGGTCGAAGAGCGCGGCAACGGTCATGTCGCCGCTGATACCGGACGAGCAATCAAAGAAAAGGGCTGGCATATGAGTCGATGGAAAAGAATATTAGGACTATGACACTGACACACCTTTGGCTTACCGGCAACCTTGCTGCGGTGGCGTTGGCAGCCTCTTCGGTGGCAGGTGAGGTTTCATTCGAATCCCTGAATGAAGCATTCGACCAGCCGATCTGGGTTGATGGAAATTTGTGGGATGATTCGGATGAGGATGTTGCCACGCGCCTTGGTTGGCCGCGAGAGTCCCGGACGTCTTTTGACGCCAGTTATCGGCAATATCCTGGCAAGGGCGCAACCGCGCTGGGAACACGGCCGTTTTCGGGAGTTTTATATGGCACGGAGGGACGGGCTTCTCAAAATTCGATGGTCTTCGCCAATAAAGGCGACGTCGAACAACTGGCTGAGATTGACTCCAGCATGTCAGAGACCCAAGTGGATCGCGAACTCTCGCGAGTGGCGCGTGACTTCAAGAAGATCATTGCCGTGGATGAAAAAGTGATCGCGGATCGTCTCACCCCACTGCTTGGTGAGCCCGTCGCAGATCGATTTGGACAGGGGCGCAATACTACCGAACGTGTTCAGCGTTGGGATTGGAATGGACATGCGATTCTCCTTGCTGCCCCTCGTGCAGAGTATGTGGCTGTGCGGGTGATTCCAGTTTCTGCTGCCGATGGGGAAGCGGTAGAGCGCGTATCGCGCTCGGAACTCAAAGATAAACTGGGCCAGCGTGTCGAGCGCCGCGAAAACGGCGATGTCATTCTCAAAGACATTCCGATGGTGAATCAGGGGCCCAAGGGGTATTGCGCGCCGGCAACGTGGGAACGGGTGATGCGGTATGTCGGCATTCCCGCCGACATGTATGTCCTTGCCATGGCGGGTTCAACCAGCGTCGGAGGTGGCACTACAAGCTCAAATATGATGTTTGGTGTATCCGATGTGATTCGCCGCAATGGCCGCCGAATTGTCACCGACGGTGGGCGAATTACCACCGGATCCGTAGCTCGGACGATCGATCAAGGGTTGCCGATGATCTGGCAAATGATGGTTGTCGATGAAGTGAACGAAAGCGTCACGAATCGTTCCATCCAACGCCGCGCTGTGACCGATTGGGACGCTTACCAAGAGTTACTAAAGCCTTGGCGCAGCGCAGCACGCAGGATTAGGAAGAATGATGGCGGGGCCCACATCTGCATGATCATCGGCTATAACGATGTGACAAAAGAAATTGCGATTTCTGACTCCTGGGGGCCAGAGTTTTCCGAGCGATGGATCACGGAGGAAGAAGCAAATATGGTGAGCAACGGGCAACTCTTCCTCGTTTCCTGGTAGGAACATAAATATGTCAAAATTGCTCGAATTTCGTGAGATTGAACGACGCTTTCTCGTGGATGCTGTGCCGACAGAAGTCCTCATGAGTCCATCCTCTCGCGTGGAACAAGGGTATCTATCCGGCCATCCGGTCACAGTCCGTCTCCGCCGTGTGATCGGAGTCGGTGAAGGCGCATTTCTTACCGTGAAGCGTGGACGCCTTCCCGATCGGGAGGAGCGGGAGGTTGCATTAACTCCAGCGCAATTTGACGTGCTTTGGCCTGCAACCGACGGCTGGCGCATCGAAAAAACCCGTTACTATTTTCCGCTGGAAGATGATGTTGTTGAGCTCGACGTATTTTGCGGGTTGCACGAAGGGCTTGTGATTGCCGAGGTCGAATTTCAGAATCCAACCGCAGCCGAGGCATTCATTCCTCCAGACTGGTTCGGCCAGGAAATCACCCACGACTCAACCTACAGCAACGCGCGATTAGCGGCGGGCGCTCGTGATGGTGTCTTGTGACTTTCTCCAGCGGTAGCGCACAAGTGCGGGAGTCTTCACTCCAATGATTGGCTGGGGTCCCGACGAATGGGCATTAGCCGCGATTGCTGCGCTTTGCATCGGAATGTCCAAAACCGGACTCGGAGGTCTGGGAATGATTGCGATTGTCATCATGGCAAGCATTCTTCCGTCGCGCGAATCCACGGGATTGATTCTGACCCTCTTGATTGTCGCGGATATTTTTGCGGTCAGCATTTTTCGGCGACACGCGCATTGGCCGACGGTGTTCCGTCTCTTACCAGCGGCGGTGGCAGGGATTGTGATCGGGTTTGGTATTATCCCTTATGTTCCGACTGAGTGGTTTGGTCGCATGATTGGATGGCTGACGCTTTCATTAATCGGGCTCATGTTTGTCCAGAGGAAGTATCCCCGACTGGCAGAGGTGGCAGCGAGGCGGGGCGCATGGGTTGCCGGTTGCAGCGGCGGTGTGGTGACGATGCTTGCCAATGCAGCCGGGCCAATCATGGCCGTTTACCTCCTCGCGTGCCGGATGCCCAAGTTGCAGTTCGTAGGAACCGCAGCGTGGTATTTCTTTGCCGTGAATCTGATCAAAGTTCCATTCAGTGCATCATTGGGTCTGATTAACGCGGACTCCTTGCGAATCACTTTGGTCTTGGCGCCGATGATTATCATGGGTGGCGTGTCAGGGCGATGGGCGATGGGACGGATGAATCAACGTGTTTTCGAATGGATAACCATCGGATTTGCTTTGATCGGCGCGACCCGATTGATCCTCGATTAGGCGCTCATACAGGCTTTACATTTGTTCTAAGGCATCGAATGCTCCCCAATTCATGGAAGACATTCGCATCATCATCAAGACCTCCCGCGGCGACATTCATATCACGACGCTGGCAAGCAAAGCGCCTCTCACCGTGGCAAACTTCTTAAATCTCGCAAAGCGGGGATATTACAACGGAATCAAGTTTCATCGCGTGATTCCGGATTTTATGATTCAAGGCGGCGACCCAGATGGCACCGGTTCAGGCGGGCCAGGGTATGAATTTGAGGATGAGTTTCATCCTTCGCTCAAACATGATCGTGCCGGACTACTCTCAATGGCGAACCGGGGACCTCGCACCAATGGCAGTCAATTTTTTGTGACTCATGTCCCAACTCCATGGCTCGATGGAAAACACGCCATCTTTGGCGCAGTCACCACTGGGCAGGATATTGTTAATGCTATCAAGCAAGGAGATTCGATTACTGAGATCGAGATTCTTGATTCCCCAGATGCGTTGTTTGCTTCCCAAGCGGACCGGATTGTCACATGGAACCGAACGCTGGATAAATAGCGTCATCCGCCCATTTATCCCGGCAAGGTATGAATCCATCCATTCCTCCCGCCGAAAGAAAGCCCCGCAGAGGTATCGTTCTAGCGGGAGGATCTGGGTCGCGGTTGTATCCACTGACGCTTGCAACGAGCAAGCAACTCATGCCGATATACGATAAGCCGATGATTTATTATCCGCTGTCGGTCTTAATGTTGGCTGGGGTGCGTGAGATCTTAATCATTTCGACTCCCTCGGACTTACCGGCATTTCAGCGCTTGTTAGGTCATGGAGAGCGTTTTGGCGTTTCGTTTTCTTACATCGAACAACCGTCTCCCGATGGCTTGGCTCAGGCGTTTCTTCTTGGAGAAGAATTTCTGGATGGTGCACCGGCAGCGCTGGTGCTCGGTGACAATATTTTCTACGGGAACGACTTCACACAAATCCTCGCGGACGCGGATAGAAATGATCACGGCGCGACAATTTTTGGCTATGAGGTTGCCGATCCCTCGGCCTACGGCGTTGTTGAATTTGACGCCAACGGTCTGGTTGTGTCGATTGAGGAAAAGCCGGAGTGTCCGAAAAGTCGCTACGCGGTGCCAGGCCTGTATTTTTATGGGACAGATGTCGTCGAGAAAGCCCGCAAACTAAAACCGTCGGTGCGTGGCGAACTGGAGATCACCGATCTCAATCGGCTCTACATGGAGGAGGGGACTTTATTTGTTGCCCGGTTGGGACGTGGCACCGCTTGGTTGGATACCGGAACTCATGAGTCGTTATTGGAGGCTGCGGATTTTGTTCGAGCGATCCAAAATCGACAGGGTCTGCGCATTGCTTGTTTGGAAGAAATTGCGCTCCAGCGGGGATGGATCACAAAGGCGCAGATGGAACAGGATGTCGCCAAACTTGGGAAATCCAGCTATGCGATGTATCTGCGTGACGTGCTTTCACGGGTTGAATCATGATCGTAGAACCGACCCGAATTCATGGATCTCGCCTCATCAAGCCGAAGGTGTTTGGTGATAGCCGAGGGTTTTTTTTGGAAATGTGGAACGACCGCGCTTATCGCGCTGCCGGGGTAAATGCGGAGTTTGTTCAGGACAACCATAGCCGCTCGGGAAAAAATGTCCTGCGCGGGTTGCACTATCAAATTGGCTCTGCCGCACAGGGGAAACTTGTTTGGGTATCAAGCGGCGTGGTGTTTGACGTATTGGTGGATTTGCGCCGGGATTCGCCCACCTTTGGAGCTTGGGATGGGCACTTCCTAACGGCTGAGAATCACGAGCGATTGTGGGTGCCAGCGGGCTGCGCGCATGGGTTTCTAGTCGTCAGTGACGTCGCAGATTTTCATTACAAATGCACCACCTATTACTCCCCGCAGGACGAGCGTGTTTTGCGGTGGGACGACCCTGCGCTGGGTATCAAATGGCCACTTGAGGGATCGGAGAAACCGATATTGTCAACACGGGACTGTGCTGGCATGGATTTTGCGGACAGTGTGTATTATCAGTCGGGATTCGATCTGATCGCAAGCGGAGGCCTCGAGGGATGAATATTATGGTCACCGGCGGCGCCGGGTTTATTGGGTCCAACTTTGTGTGGTACTGGCTGGGAAAACATCCCATGGATCGTATCGTCGTCTACGACGCGCTGACCTACGCCGGATCACTTACCAGCCTACCGGTAAATTCTGATCGCATCACGTTCGTTCAGGCCGATATTCTCGATGCTTCGACGTTAGCTGCGGTTTTGGACTCGGAAAAGATTGAACTCATCGTGCATTTCGCAGCAGAGAGCCATGTGGATCGCTCGATCACGGGTCCGCAAGCGTTTTTGCAAACGAATGTCATGGGTACATTCACGTTGCTTGAGGCTGCGCGGGCGAGGGGACT
>JBGSMR010000163.1:0-4569 GCA_041740065.1 Chthoniobacterales bacterium | reverse complement strand
CGGCGAATATTCATCTGGCCGTCGGCGATATGGAAGATTGCGACGCGCTGCCGGACCTTGTGAGCCGCTTGCCTTGGATCGCCGATGGGCTCTGGGGATTGGTGCTCAATGCCGCAGTGGAAATTCTCAAGCCCGCGCGGCGATCAGAACCTGACAGACTCACATGAAAAATAAGCTTTCTCTATTGTTGTCGTTTTCGCTAACGACTCTTGCCTGGGCCGAAGAACCGAAGCCGGCGCCGATCGATACGTATCCGATCCATGCTGACGGCGGACTGATCTATGATCCCCTGCGGAGGGAGGCCGAGAGAACAGGGCAACTTCAGAAATATCAGGATGTTGAGACCACCCTCGTGCACCTTCAGGGAGGCGGAGTTACGATGGAAGCGCATGTTCCGAAACAAGCAACGGCTTACGACGTGGTACCGATCCCCTACACGCTCCGCACGACAACCGATAGCGGTATTGGATCCCACCCAGTCCATGTTTCCGCGACTGCCTTTAAATCGGCAGATGGCGACAAAGGCGGAGCCTATGACCTCTCCATACCGGGGAGAGTGGCGATTGATCTGAAGTATCTGGGATCGGTCACCGCTAAGAATCTCCCTGAGGCCCGGCATCGACTGGCACCAGACTTTAGTGACAAGCCGGCAGAGCGATATCCGGCCTATGATGCCCGGGATCTGGTTCGGTCGGGCGTCGTCGAGGCTGGTGAATATATATGGTTCAGTTTCGAGTTCACCAATAGCGGCGACACAGTGCTCGATCCCGAAGGGCTCGGAGGTTTTTTACTAGAGCCGAAGCTATTTCGACAAACTCCCGAGGGCAAGTGGGAGCCATTTGGCATTGCCTACAACCGCTATGTGCGCATCTTTCGCTACATCTATCCTGGCGAGACAGAACGGGTGTGGGTCAGCTTCATGGCGGGCGCAGGAGAGGTGCCGACGCATCGGTTTGGACTGGGGCCAGGGAAATATAAGCTCGTCATCGACTCCGTCGCTCGTTACGAGGCGGAGTTTGACTGGATCGTCAACATCTGGTCAGGGCGCACCGTGCAGAAGGACGAATGGGAGTTCGAAGTGGCCGAAAAACCGGCAGCCCGTGAGCCTGCGCCAATCGTGACGGTGCAATCAGACGCTCGGGACGGCCGGAAACTTAACCGCTGGCTGCATTCGTTTCAGGAGTTCATGACGTCATTTGACGGGCATCTCAAAGGGATCAGCGACGCTGGAGTCGAAGGCATACTTTACCTGCAGGTAGCGCCATGGACGCAAAAAATTTCACTCAAGCTCCTGACCGGTGACGAGCCACAGTTGCAGTCGGCGCAAGTGCCAATTGCCGTTGAATCGGCGTCTCTTGCCGTCAACTTCCAACCCACTGATCGGAATCTCATCTGGAACGGAGACAAATGGGTGCCTCTTATTGCGACGCAGACAATGAGTGATATGCGGGCAAATATCCAGATGGGTCCAAATCCTCGGGGCACCATCAGACGTGACCGGGAAGCCATGCTGTCCGTGGGCGTGTCGATGGTCACAACCACAGCGATGCCTTGGATGTACGACTTCATCCAGCGGCCATACACACACGCGCAGCCGGACGCCGGATCGAACCCTAACGGTGACGCGGTACGCTACTTCCTGGATCTCGCTCGGGAGCGTGGACCCAGAATCGAAGGCTGGATCAACTATCCTTACGCACGTTCAACCATCGGAGACATCGCCGCTTGGGTGACAGGCGAGAAGATCAATCTGGTGGATGTTTTCCATGGCGAGGCGAATCTCTTGGACCCTGCTTTGGCAAAAGCGAACGCGACTGCTGCAACTTATCAATTTACACGCTGGGGCGACAACTACGGGCAAAATGCCGCAGGCGAAGTTCCCTTTAGCGTCGAAGACTCACGCGGTTGGCTGCGTCTGGATGTTCATATCCGATACCCTAAGGGGCCACAAGTCCTTGCCGCTTTCCAGGAATGGTCAAAATCGAAGTTTGGATCGCTTGAGAATTTGAACAACGCATGGGACACGTCCTTTTCCAAATGGGAGGAAATCGATCCCGAGCACGGGCAGTCGACCAATGAACATGGTCATAAGTTTGTCTACGCGGATGATCAAAATCCCTTCCACGATTGGTCGCCAGCCGTGCTGGACTGGGATTGGTTTCGGACCGAGCTACGGGTGAGAAATTACACGGACCTGCTTGCATCACTGCGCGAGACGATCCCGAACGCAACGCTCAATGTGCGCACCGAGGGGGGAAATGTGCTCGTCGCCGGGGTTGATCCCGCTGACCCGAATCCCCACCTGCGGCATGTCTTTTACTCTCAACGCCGATGCGGACTCATCGCCGAAGTGCTGCAAGCCCCAGGAACCATCGCCTACCACTCTGATTATACGACGATGCCTTACACGCCGACTGAAGTACGGGAGTTGACCCGGACCGCTGTGGCACAGGGGGTGACACCGATGTGGCTCGCCCAGTTCAACCACATGCGGGACACCGCAATCAACGAACGCTACGGAAGCAAAGACTATACGCGTGCTTACAATGTGGATCAGCCAGTCAAGGGCGCCATGATGCACGTGCTCACGCCGGTCTTTCCTTGGTGGAAAGCCGTCGCGGAGGAAGGGGGTGTTCCCGCTATTCTTTGGCAGGATTACGAATGCGACGGCTTCGTCTCGGAAACGCAGATGGCAGAGATGCAGCTCTTCCATAAAAAGCTGGAAGAATCGCTGGTAACTGCTGCTGTCGCCGAGGCGATCGCGGCTAAGACAGCACCAGATGAAAGCTGGCGCAGCAGATCGAAAGCGAAACGCAGCTTCATCCAACTGGACTAAACACCCTCTACAGTCGTCACTCCGTGCCCTTCCTTAGACTATTTCTCGGAAATAGAGGGACGCTCTGACCGGTTCTTTTGAGACATGGCTTCGTTGGCGCTTCATCCAAGCCACTACAAGATGTCCAGAGAACCAATCTCCGTAGCTTGAAAAAAATCCATCTGGAAATTACGTTCCATGGCAGCACACCGCTTAGTCATAAGCCCCAGACGATCAATGTAGATCAACCACTCTTGCAAAGGAGCCTCATGCGGTGCCGAGTTCTGCTTCAATTTCTTCCAGACTCCGCCGCTTTGTCTCCGGGATGCTCCTCCAGATGAACAGGAAGGTTACGAGACAAACCATGCCATAAAACCAGAAAACACGGTAATCAAAGGTTCGCAACATGTAAGGGAAAAACTGGGATACCAGGAAGTTCGCGACCCAAAGCAATAGCACACAGGCGCCGGCCGCATGCGATCGCACCCGGTTCGGAAAAATCTCGCTCAGTACCGTCCAGACCAAGGGACCCAGGCCAATCGAGAAGGCCGCCACATACACCAGTACCCAAAGCAGCAGACTCATCGGATTCGCTTCACCGCCAGCGGAGTAGGCTGCGCCAAGAGCAAATAATCCGGCAGCCATCCCTGCAGATGAAATCAGGAGCAGTGGACGCCGCCCGGCGCGATCAGCAAGGAACATGGCAACAATCGTAAACCCTAGCATCACCAACCCGATGATGACCGAATGCCCAATCGCTGACGAGGTGTCGAGGCCGGCACTGGTGAAGATCCGGGGCGCATAATACATTACAATATTGATGCCGGTGATTTGCTGCAGAATCGCAAGGGTCGCACCGATGAAAAATATCCGACGGACTGGCGGACGCAGGCAATCGGAAAAGACACCCTCTTTATGAGAAACAGAATCGTGAATTTCCGCAACCTGAAGGGCTGGGTCCACACCCGGATTTAGCCGCTGAAATACGACCTTCGCACGATCTTCAAATCCCTTCATGACCAGCCATCGCGGTGATTCCGGAATGGTAAAGATCAGGAGAAAGAACGCGGCTGCTGGCAAGGCTTCCGAAGCAAACATCCAGCGCCATGCGGAAGCAACACGCCAGGCCTCATCACCTGCGACTGCAAGCTGTGCATTCACAAAATACACCACCACCATACCGACCAGGATCGCGATCTGATTGAGTGAGGTGAGAGCACCCCGCATGCGCGATGGTGAAATCTCTGCAATATACACCGGTGTCAGCATTGAAGCCGCACCAACTCCCAAACCTCCAAGAATACGCGCCGCGACCAGTTCGCTTGGGCTTGATGCGATGCCCGACCAAACAGCCGAGAGGAAAAACAAAAGCGCACAAATCAACATCGAGCGTTTCCGTCCGAGCCGATCTCCCATAGCTCCTGCACCCAACGCGCCAAGCGCACAACCAAGCAGCGCACTAGAGACCGTCCACCCAAGCGCCAGGTCTGAAAGCCCAAACCGTGTCTGCAAGAACTCTACCGTTCCCGCAATCACCGCAGTATCATAACCGAACAACAAGCCTCCAAGCGCAGCGATGGAACTAGCGTGAATGACGAAGCCGATTCCGGCCTTATTCTGTTGGGGATTATTCATAGGTTCCGGCGTAATAGCGCAAAAGTGAGGTTGGCAAAATACGGTTGCTTTTCTGCGGTTGCAATCTCACCGTATAGATAGGTGGTGGCTGCTACCGACTCCCAAGGACGGCCTCTAGA
>JBGSMR010000146.1:0-5794 GCA_041740065.1 Chthoniobacterales bacterium | reverse complement strand
CAGCGGCACCGGTTTTCGCACGCAAGCAGCACCATTTCGAAGAAAGTCCGGCATGGCATCGAGCCGGGCTTCGATTGCCGGAAGCGCCCGGGACAACGATTTTGTATTCCTGATGATCAATCCGAATACGGATTGAGTAGCGCTGTTGATGTGGCATTGCGGATCGGTGCGCCAATGCTCCAATTTTCGCTCAAGCAGGTCATGCGTGCGGAGCATTGCAATAAATCCGCGGCGGTCCAGATAGTCATCCCCAGAAAATTCCACGCTTGGCAAGCGCTCCATCGCAGCAAGCGTTTCCGCGCACAGTTGATTTTGAGCAACATGGTCAACGATCGAATTTCTGCTCAAGCGGGAATCAAACTTCTGAACCCCTAGTTCGCTTCCGAATTCCGGGATTCTTTCGCAAGTTGCCACGAGCCATGCGTCACCCAGTTTGCGGAACTCACGCACCGAATCACGGATCGCACGCGGGCTGCTTGATCGTTGCTTTTTGGGTGCCTTCGAAGATGCCATTTCCTACTCCAGGGGTGACTGGATGATGCGCCCCTCGCCGTCCACTTGCGACATTGACGCGGCGACCATTTCGTTTGCAAGCTTCCGCAGTTCCTCGACTTCAGAAGAAGTCGGTGCACTGCCTCCACGTTGGGCCACGATCGCGCGAACCGTCTTCATTTGAGCAAGCAACTGAGTGACAAGCTCGGTGCGCTTCAGGCGAGGGTTAAGCGTTTCCAGCCGATCTATGAAATAATCCATCACATCAATGCGGGTTAACGCCTCCGCTCGGACCGGCGTGTAATTTGCCGCAGTGCTATTCACTGCGAGTTGAAATCCACGCAGCCATCCCCCAAAGCTGATCATATGCGCCATCTCCTCGTCGCGGAGTTGCATCATCGCATTTTCGATTTCCACCTGCGTCTGGACGAGTTCCTCACGCAGCTTCATCCAGTCTCCCTTGTCGCCGAGTTCGATCAGGCTTTTGGAGCGATTCAGCAGGCTGTCGCCAACGCCTAGACTGCGAGACTGACGGATCAACGCGCGGCCAATATCCTGAATATCTTGCTGCTGCTCGGCAATAACGATGACAAATCCATCGGCAACCAAAGACCCAAAGTGGAGAGCAGTCTGAAATCGGTTGGAAAACGAGGCATCCCGATTGTTGGCTTCAACAATTTCCATCGGGAGAGGGCGGAAGGCCTCGAGGTCAACCATGAGTTTCTGGACTTGGGGCGCGGTGACTTCATTCACACCGAGTTCCTCCCGCATGTGATCCTGCGAGCTTTGCTCAAGCTCAATCAACATATCCTCCTGTGCGAGGAGTGGAGCGCCCAAAAGTCCGGCTGCAATGACTGCAATGATCCAATACCGCATAAGAGTTTCAGAGTATGCCACACCTGCGAGCTCCTGTCCACGGGGGAGCAATTTCTTTTGTGTCGGCGCCCCAAGCATAGCAAAATTGCACGCCACCGTCTCCCGTTAGGCTTCGCTATTCCGAGGAGCTACCCATCGGGCCAGTACCTGGATCAAACGCCAGCGGCAGCGTAATTTGCGGGGCATCTTTTAGAGACATCGTAAAAACAAGTCCATATTCAGTTTCCGCCTCGACCCCCGTATTTTCGCGAACTTCTGCCCCGAGGGACACCGTCCAAGCGGAAAGATCACGATGCACTGTGTAACGCTGCAAAAGGAGCGTCGAGACCTCTGCTTCATACACACCCTCTGCGCTCACTCCCCAATTCGAGTTAAATTGATAGTAGGCGTAACCTGATGTCTGACTGCTATTCTCAAAAAAGGGATTGTCTTGGAGATAGCGATTGCTCAGCTGCAAGAGGATATTGCGCGCGGGCATGAACGAAACGGACGTGTTCACATCCGTGAATCCCTCGTCTATCAAAGGCATCTGCGCTTCCATTCCAAAGGAGGCCCACGGCACCGGTTGGAAGTTGATTCGATTAATCACGTTGGACAAGGAACCGCTATCATCGTCGATATACGGGTTGTCCATATTTACATCAAAAAACGAATCCACTTCGAACCACGAGAAGTTGAGATCACCACGACGGGTCGTGAGTCGGTTACGCACGCCAAGACGGAGAATGCTCCATGTGTCAATGGAGTCCACCGCGACAAATTGCGGGAAATCAATGGGAAGCACATTAGTCGCTGGAACAACGCGGTCGAACTGCGGAATTTCGTCACGCCCCTTACCCGCATTATACACATAGGAGTAGTTAAAATAGGGCTGCATGACATGCAGGACACCATCCAAGCCAAGCGCACGAGATTGCAGCCACTCATATTTTCGAGAGAGTTTGAAGGATCCCTCGAGACCTAAGTTCATAACGGGACGGAAAGTCGCCGGGCCTTTCTCCAGTGTCCTACCAAACAACCCAGCACCACCTCCTTCGAGGAATGTCGCTTGATTTTGTAGGTTATTGACCGCGTTTGACTGCGCTTGCTGCACAATTGTGAGCGTGTCGATCCGGGCCTGCAACGCAGCGACTTCGAGAGGGTCAACCGTCGTCTGGATCTGTGATTGAAGCGAATTGATGCTGTTGCGAGTCGCTTCGGCATTAAACTCGTTCTGCCGGGCAAGATTTCGGAGGTTGGCAATTTGATCCACCTGCACGCTATTGAGGGAGTTCACCGTAGTTACAGTCTTGTCGTAGTAGGTTCCACGGACACCCAATTTCGGTATCAGTGAGAGCCATCCGAAGTACGTCTTGGGATAGGATATTTGGTGGAATGTATCGAAGCGCACGGCATCGTAGTCGGGAAAAATCGAAGTCTCAGCAAACGCCCGCTTGTAGCTTCCGAGCGTGTTTTCTCCATCGTAGTTCACCGGCGTACCGAAAAACTGATGCTGTTTGATATCGAGTGCCAGCTCCGGCCGACGTTCGGTGGTCTGGTAGAAGTCGTTGAGCTGGAAGCGGGCCAGAAGCGTCAGCGTGTAGAATTCGTCCCACTTCGTCAGCGAGAGCAAGTTATCCGGCTGGGGATCGGTAGTGAATTCGGCTGGAAAGTAGTCTTCCAGAAAGTCGACATCACTGATTTTGTTGATGTCGACCGAGGCATAAATATCATCCGTCAAGAATAGCCTTTGTTGGTAGCTGATTCGATAGCGGTCGTTGTCCCCGGGTTCCGGCGGCTCGCCAGGACCGCCAAGTTTATCCTCGGGATCTGTATCGTAGGTGTAATACGAACGGAACCTGCCGAAGTTTTGTTCATTCGAGCCGAAGTTCGTAATGGCATCCAACCCGAAGGCAAGCCCCAGTTCGGAGCGGTAATCTACCCGCGCCGTGGCGACAATAGTGCCGTCTCCAAGCGGAACGCTGTACGCCGTAAGCAAGTAGTATCCCCAGCGAGAGTCGTATCCTGGGAGAATCTGAAAGCCCGGATTGTCAACAAATGCGAAAAGGTACGGAAACCAAAACACCGGGACTTTTCCCAGATAGATCGTAGAGTTAGAGAAGACAACGCGGTCGTCCGCGTAGAAACGCACCGTCTTGGACTTAATGCGGAACGTCGGTTGCGAGGTATCCTCTACCGTAAATTCAGCGTCGGCGACGCGAAATTCCCTGAGCGACGGAGCGCGCAAACTCATCGCACGGAAACGAAGCGGTGCACTTTCTCCGGAGAACTCGAGCGCGCGGATCTGCTTTGTTTCCAAATTGTAGAGCGCCCGCTGACCCGTAAACAAATTATCGGTGGTGTAGATTCTCACATCACCAATCAATAGCACGTCGCGCGTGTCAGGATTGTATTCAGCGTAGTTCGTAAAGATCCCGATCTCGCCGTAGTGGATCTGCACATTATCCTCCGCAATAGCGACGCCGCCTTCAAAGCGCGTCTCACCATCCGCAGTGATTTCAACGGGTATGTCGCCAAAGCTACCGAATTGGGCATTTGCTGCCAACGGCAATAGACAGGCGGTCAGAATGGCGTAAAGCTTCAGTCTCATCAGGTAGTCTGTGCGAAGCTAGAGTGCCTCCGCGTGCACGCAAGGAAATTTCGGGGGAATCAATCTCCGTAGCCTTGCGGATTTTTGAGATGCCAGATCCAAGCGCTCTCAATGATCTGTCGAATATCTTGATATTTCGGGGTCCATCCGAGTTCTTGGCGGATCTTATCGGACCCTGCGATCAAGCGCGGCGGGTCTCCCAGACGGCGTGGTTTTTCAATCACAGGAATCTCCTTGCCGGATATAGCCCGGCAGGCATCGATCACTTCGCGAACGGAAGTTCCACCACCCGTGCCTAGGTTATAGAACCCGCATTCCTTCGCATCCAGAGCAAGGATATGTGCCTGGGCAAGATCAAGGATATGGATGTAATCGCGGATGCAGGTGCCATCCGGTGTGGGGTAGTCTGTACCAAAAATTTCAACTCCTTCTTTTTGTCCGAGGGCGACTTTGAGAATGTTCGGAATGAGATGCGTTTCGATCCGATGGTCTTCACCGAATCGCTCGGTGGCTCCCGCAGCGTTAAAGTATCGCAGAGCAACAAACCGAAAGTCATGAATCTCGCCGTACCAACGGAGGATTTTTTCGAACATGAGCTTCGACTCACCGTACGGGTTGATCGGACACTGTGTGAGCGATTCATCGATCGGGACACGATCTGGAATACCAAACGTTGCGCAAGTCGAAGAAAAGACGAACCGCTTGACTCCGGTGTCAACCATGGCATTAAGAAGATTCAGGCCGTTACAAACATTGTTGCGAAAATATTTTGCCGGATTCGTCATCGATTCACCGACGAGCGCGTTGGCCGCGAAATGCATTACTGCATCCGGGGCGGATTCCTTTAATGCGAGTTTGATTACAGCAGCTTCGCCAAGATCTCCTTCGAAAAATCGCGCACGAGGGTCCACCGCCCGCCGGTGCCCCTCGGTGAGGTTGTCAAATACCGCGACCTCGTAGCCCGCGTCCAATAGCTGCTCAACGCAAATACTACCGATGTATCCGGCGCCACCTGTTACAAATATTTTGCTCATGTCTTACGTCAACCTATCGGTCACGGATTGCGATTCAAGCGCAACCGTCCGTCGGGCATACGAATCTTAGTCTAGCGTGATTCGGCCTTGCCGGATGACGGGTTCTCCGGACACATTCTGCCAGACATGGATCATATTCGCCTTCTAAGTACGGATTTTGACGGGACGCTGATCGGACATCCGGGTGATGGGCGTTGCGTTCCAGAACTGGCGGAGGCGTTAAGTGAGTTCATCGAAGGAGGGGGGCTGTGGGCCCTCAATACGGGCCGCTCGTTGGAGCACGCCATTGAAGGACTCGAGCAATTTGCTGCCCCCGTGTCGCCTCAATTTCTGCTGACGAACGAGCGGGAGGTATTTCATTGCGATAGCAGCTCCGGGTGGCGGGACTTCGGGGACTGGAACTCAACTTGTCGATCTGTGCACTCGAAACTTTTTAGTTCGAACTCTGGTATTTTCGACGTGATACTGGCGGCACTCCCGGTCTCAGCGGACGTCACGGTAATCGAAGAATTCGGACGCCCCACAGGAGTGATAACTGCGGACGAAATCGTCATGCAGGCTGTCGTTGATGCGCTTGAACCCGCGCGCCAACAGTTTCCTGACTTCGCTTGGCAGCGAAACACGATTTACCTGCGCTTCTGCCATCAAGCCTATCATAAAGGTGCGGCTCTAGGTGAGCTCAGTAGGCTCACCGGAATCACCCCATCAGAGACCATGGCCGCAGGAGATCACTTCAATGATCTCTCGATGCTCTGCGGCACTTTTGCCAGCTATGTTGCCTGTCCGGCCAACGCCATCCAAG
>JBGSMR010000121.1:0-2443 GCA_041740065.1 Chthoniobacterales bacterium | reverse complement strand
TGCCTCTTGGGTTTTGGATGATAGGTATAATGCTCCTCCATTGGATCCTAGAATCCGGCAGGAATTTTCGACAATTATCCGGTGCAAATCGGCCGAGCGGATCGTCTCAGAAAATGCCTCACCGAGGCCATGGAGAAATTCGAACACCCGGCTTTCTTCCAATTCTAGCTCTGCGCGGGCGCGCTCTGATTCCTGAAGTTTCAGGGCTAGGTCCCGTCTCAGGAAAATGAGAATAGCCAACAGCACGGTCAATGATCCGGCTATGATTATGGTCCACATGCGTTAGGGGTGCTGGCAGGTCAGGAAGTGGCGGGTGTGAATCATACAGAACATCGTGTGGATGCTCACAGGGTAAGCCTAGGAGTCTCGCGATTCAGATGAGGATTCCTGTTTCAATAACTCTAGCACATCTTTGAATTTTTCCTCGTTGGCAGGAGACGCTGCGATCAATGCTTCATGCGCATCGATGATTGTTTTTTGCTGCTCGGATTGTGGGATAGGGTCTGCCTTGCTGGCTACAATGGCTCCGGCGCTCGGGCCATAGGGGAGAGAGATGACGCCCTCGGGGAGTTCAAAAGAAAAGAGATGGTCGAGCCCGAGATTTTGCAGGAGTTGCATATTGCGAGCGTTGGGTTCAATGACGCTGAGCTTGCCGCTACCGACTTCACGAAGTCTGAGCGCGATCCCGGCCAGCGTGCCCATGAAGGTGGAATCCATGATTTCGCAATGTGCGAGATCCACAACAAAATAACGGTTCCCACGCTGGATCATCCTCCGAGCGTATTCCTTTAGACCTGCGCTGATCTGAAAACTGCCTCTGCCCTGCACGCGAATCCAAACCGCCGTAGGCTGCTGGCTCGCGTAGACCGTTGAATGTGGTATCACGATAGTATTGGAGTTAGCCCGAAGTGACTGGTCCTGTCAACCCACAGGAATCTACTGGTTACTTCCACATGTAAGACTGCCGGAATGCAACGATCGTTCCATCGACGATCAAGAGCACTCGCCAAGAGAGCACTTTTCCGTTTTCGAGATACTCATTCCCGAGAACATCAAAGTCCGAACGAAACGATCCTTGGGCGTTGGTGTAGTAGCGTTCCTGAGCCATCACGAAATTTCCGAGTGCCGCTTGACGGTATTCGAAGCGCACGGTGACATCCGCACGTTGTGAGGTGCGCCAGAAAAATGCATAGGTATAGCCGGTAACCGCATCGAAGTCGTAGGACGTGACGGCCCCGTAATTTTTCTGCAACCGGATCATCCTCACCGTCTCGCTGGTGGTGGGCACATAGGTCCTGGGGTCGTTAAAGAACGTCTGCTGCTTGCGGAATTGAAAACGATCATCCAATTGCAATGGCAACACATTCGCGCGCTCCAGATAAACTGGTGGCGGCTGCGGCGTGGCACACGCAGCAAGCAGGAGACAAAACAACAGCGTGGCTGGTTTCAAATTCATGAGTTGGCGATGAAAGCTGCTTTCCATGAGAGTGTCAAATGCTGGGGCGGGTGATCACCGGATGCCTTGGTTGCCAGAATGCATGACGCGCCAGAAATATTGGAGCGAAGGCGTGGATTCCTTGGGTAGGGAATTTCGGAATCCAATCTCGCTGATTTCTGATGGTTGTGGCACAGGAGGTCCGCCTGCGCGGACGTGGACACGGTAAAGCATCGTAAGATTTGCCTTATCCGGTCGGTCGAAGATTCCGACAAAACGAGCAAATTTCACATCCAGTGAAGTCTCTTCTTTGATCTCGCGTATCAATCCCTGCTCTAGACTTTCAGCGCCTTCGATCTTTCCGCCTGGGAGGGACCAAAGCTTCTTGCCACGCTTTTGCCGAACCAGGAGCACTGCCCCATGAACATCTTCGACCCATCCCATCGCTGACACTTCTTTGGTGATTCGACGTGCCCGGGTGGCGGGGGCGCCCGTGGACGGGTTGCTCCGGCGGAGGCCTAGTTTCTTTTTGGTGGGTGTGCTCAAGTGGGTGTGGTTAAACGGATCCCCTTAATGGAACGGAGACCGTAGTCCGACACAATGCTTTTTTCCGATAAGAGACGAATTCGTGTAGAATACTGATTTTTCATGGGCGGTCTCGCCATTGGCATTGCACGCATCTGCGTGCGGTGGAACGATGCGTCGGAATTGCTTGCCAGATGACTATTGGCGAAGACAGTAGCGAGATGAATTTTGCTCTGCTGAATCTGAGATTGACCGGTGCTGTGCGGAACCTCGCATTGGGTTTCGCTCTTTTGTTGTCATTGCCGTTGGCCGTTGCCTCGGTGGTGTCTGTTAGTGATAAAGGGAAAATTGAGTCAGCCTTGGATCAGGAAATTACTGTGGAAGGTACGATTGAACGAATCGGCGAATCTAAGACGCGGTCTATCCTTTTCGTGAATTTCGAGGGATTGAAGCGCGGCGGGTTTACCGTGATTATCCGTCAGC
>JBGSMR010000096.1:0-5749 GCA_041740065.1 Chthoniobacterales bacterium | reverse complement strand
GGAGATTCCTGGCTTCGTGCATCACGAGATTGATATTCGTGACCGTGACGGGATCCTTAACCTACTGGCCACCATCCGTCCAGATGCCATCGTCCACACTGCGGCTCAACCCAGTCATGATCGCGCCGCGGCGATTCCGTTTGACGACTTCGACACCAATGCGGTCGGCACGCTGAATCTCCTTGAGGGAGCACGACGCGCTTGTCCCGATTCTCCCTTCGTTCACATGTCCACGAATAAGGTTTATGGGGACCGCCCGAATTCGATTCCGATGATCGAGCTCGCAACCCGCTGGGACTATGCAGATCCGGTATTTGCGGACGGAATTAAAGAGAGTTTCTCCATTGACCAGTCTAAGCACTCGCTTTTCGGCGCCTCGAAGGTCGCGGCAGATGTGATGGTGCAGGAGTATGGACGGTATTTTTCCATGCCGACGTGTTGTCTGCGCGGCGGGTGCCTCACAGGTCCCAATCACTCGGGTGTCGAACTCCATGGATTTTTATCCTATCTGGTGAAGTGCAACCTTGAGGGTCGGGAATACCGGATCTTCGGTTACCAAGGCAAGCAGGTCCGCGATAATATCCACTCCCACGACGTCGCCCGGTTTATTGAGGAATTTATAGCTGCGCCGCGCATCGCCGAGGTTTACAATATTGGCGGCGGCAGGGCGAATTCGTGCTCAATTTTGGAAGCATTCAAAATCGCGGAATCATTCACTGGAATCGAACAGATATCTACCTACGTCGATGAAAATAGGATTGGTGACCACGTCTGCTATATCTCGGATTTGTCGAAAATGCGGGCGCAATATCCCGCTTGGGATATCACCATTTCGCTTCACGAGACCGTCGGCCAAATAGTGGAATCCTGGCGTACCCGCAATGGTTGATACGGTAGTTTCCGACATCTCGAAATCCTAGCCCGACCGGTGAGCGGATCTCGCGCGCAGGGCGTCGGCGAGTTTTCCCATGCTGACCGGTTTGGCGAGAAAATCCGACATCCCGGCACGGAGGCAATCGGTGCGGTCTGAGTCGAAAGCGTTGGCAGTAACCGCGATAATTGGCACCGGCACCGTGGCTGAGTCACTCTGTTCAATCTCACGGATTGCCCGTGTCGCAGTGAGGCCATCCATTTCCGGCATCTGAATATCCATCAGAATGAGGTCGAACGTAGCATCTTGAAAGTTGCGCACAGCGTGTAGCCCATTGCTTGCAATCACATAGGTGCATCCAAGGCGCTTGAGCATCAGGGCTAGAAGCTTTTGATTCGTCGCCTGATCTTCCGCGATCAGGATGTGCATATTTAACTGGGGTTCGCTTTGCTTTTTGGGCGAAATTTTCTTGGCGTCGGGTAGTGCACTTGGACCGATCTCGAGTTCGATGAAAAACGAAGAGCCTTGTTCCACGGCGCTCTGAGAGTGGATGGTGGCCCCGAGTTCCTGGCAGATGCGATGACAAATAGAGAGTCCGACACCCATGCCGCCAAAGCGCCGTTGCACCGATTCATCCGCCCGCGCAAAGGGTTCAAAAATGCGCTCCAACTGGTCAGCAGGGATGCCGATCCCAGTATCTCTCACTTCAAACCGAAGCCTCCGCGAAAGTGGGGTCTGGCTGATGGATACTCGCAGGTCGATTCCGCCGACCTGAGTAAACTTTACCGCATTATCGAGCAGGGCAAGCACACACTGCGTGAGTCGCACGCGGTCGGTCTCGATATTTGCAGGGATCTCCTCAGCGATGTGGAGGGTGAAAGAAAGGCCCTTCTCCTCCGCCCGGGAACGACAAATCGTAGCAATGCCCCGCAACCAATCTTGTAGATCGAAGGCACGCTTCATCAAACCTCCAGCATGGGACTCTGATCGCGCGAGTTCCAAAAGGTCGTCCAGAATTACCAGCATTGCCTGCGCGGCCTTCTCAGCGGATGCAATGTTGTCGAGATCTTGCTCCCGGCCGTTTCCTCGCAGCAATTCGAGAAATCCCATCACCGCGTGCATGGGGGTCCGTAATTCGTGGCTCATCATGGCGAGAAATGAGCTTTTGGCTTTGTCGGAATCTTCCGCCCGCTCTTTTGCGATTCGCATTCTTTCAGCGAAACGGTCGGATTCTTCAGCGAGCTTTTTTGATGTGATATCGGCAACAAATCCATGCCAGAGCGTACCGCCGTCCGGCATTCGATCCACCACTGCTTGCGCAAACCGCCACTGCAATCCTGCTTTCGGAAGCACCACGCGAAACTCTTCTGCCCACGGCCTCACCGCGAAGTAGGAATGCCGCAGCGATTCGTCGATCCGCTTTCGATCTTCAGGATGAACCAGATCAAATATCCCACTGCCATCTTGCCGCACCGATTCTGGATCCATCTCGTACATCGACCGGATGGCATCATTCGTAAATGTCACTGATGACCGCCCATCGGGAAACGTTCGAAACTGATACACCATCATCGGCAGGTTTTCAGTAAGCTTGGGTAAAAGCTCAGGGTTGTCCGTTTGGAGACGCTCGCGAACCATAACTGACGCGCGTAATCGCCAAACAAAAACTGCCATAGCAATTCCGAAGAGCAGGGTCATCCACCAGGCGGGTAGACCACCAGAAATCACCACGCATCCGTGAAAAAAGAAGAATGCCGCTACACTGCCCCAGAGCACACTCGTTGCCACCAGCCTGCGAAACTCCCAGACGGAACTTTCCCGGGTGGTGATGGCATTAGATTAAGCGCACATGTAATGTTTCGATCATGAGCTAGTGTAGAACGTGTTCATTTCTAAACGATTGCTCAGGGACATTACGCATGTCCCCGGTTATCCGATGCAGGGGATGAAAAGAAGTCATCCGCGCGACGAGCGCTCATCAGCTCTTCGTTTGTAAATCGAGCGGATTGAAATCTGCCGCGTGATAGGAACTCCGGACCAGCGGTCCGCTCGCGACATATTCAAATCCCTTCTTGTATCCAATCTCGCGATAGAGCTCGAAAGTCTCCGGGCGGATATATTCCACCACCGGCAAGTGCTGTGGCGTGGGGCGTAGGTACTGGCCAAGCGTGAGGACTTGGACGTTCGACTCCCGTAGATCGTCCATCGATTGAAACAATTCATTCTCGGTCTCACCAAGGCCGAGCATCAATCCGCTTTTGGTAACAATGTCCGGTGCCATTTTTTTGATTCGGGCCAGCACCTCCAGCGAGAGTTGGTATTTGGCCCGGGATCGTACCACCGGTGAAAGACGCTCCACGGTCTCCAAGTTGTGATTGAAAACATTGGGCTTAGCATCAATCACGCGTTGAAGGGACGTTTCCTTCCCGTTGAAATCCGGCGTGAGGACTTCGATGATGACAGTGGGATCCATGGTCCGCACCGCTTCAATGGTCCGTCCGAAGTGATCCGCTCCGCCGTCCGCGAGATCATCGCGAGCGACTGCTGTGATCACCACATGCTTGAGTTTCAGGCGTTGAATTGCCTCGGCGACCCGTTCCGGTTCGTCCGCCTCGAGTGCTAACGGCTTCGCTGTTGAAACCGCGCAAAATCCACATGCCCGGGTGCAATGCTCCCCTGCGATCATGAACGTCGCGGTCCCTTGACTCCAGCATTCCCAACGGTTCGGGCATTGGGCGCTTTCGCAGACTGTGTGGAGCTTCAAGTCGGAGATCAGCCCTTTCGTGGAAAAGAAAACCGGGTTGGATGGAAGGCGCACTTTGATCCATTCCGGCTTCTTGGACTGGTGCAGCGATGGGTCGATTTTCGAGCAAGGCATGATTAGGTTGAATAAGATGACGCATGTTCGCGAAAAAATCACCGGAAAATTTCATCGCGTGTATTTAGCGCATTGGTTGATCGTGCGAAGGCCTGCGAAATGGTCAGAGAAAGCGATCCACCGCGTGTTTCGACACTTGGATGATATGGACATTGGGCCGCAAAAGCCATATTTCGACGATCCTCCTCACTGGAGCAATCAAGAGAGGATTTTCGCATATTTGGGGGTGGGTCATCAAGCGGGTAAAAGCCAGCACGACTACCCATGCAATGCCCGCCGGTTCCGAACTGGAAGGCGTGGGTTCCCGCCATTGCCGTGACTTCACATGGTTAAAGAAACGAGCAAGAGTGAAATTGGGACAATTGCGCTCGAAGCAGCGATTCATGTGCATCGGGAACTGGGGGGCTCTTGGAAGCAGCTCACGAGATGATTCTGTCCCGTAAATTGTCAGATCATGGATTGAAGATCGGTGGAGCGGATATCGCCAGCTTACAAGAAACGAGTGCAGACGGTTTTGCGGCGGACAGGTTTGAGACTCGGGCTTCTTCTACACTTTGGAGAAGCCATTCTCAAGAGCGGCGAAAGCGGGAAGAGAAAATTCATCAAATTCGGCGTCGGAAAACGTGGCCGTGGCGACATGCGCCATCTTCTCATTCAGGGTGCCCACGCGGTCATGCGCAAGGGCCGGGTACCACTCTGGGAAAATGGGGCCGGAAACTCTTTGCCCGCAAAGGCGATCGCAATACCGCAGTTGTCGCCATAGCCCGCAAGCATCTGGTCCAAGTCTGGCATCTGCTTTCCGGAAATCCTCCCACCACCCTCGAAGCTGACAAAGGTCTGACCTCTCGTTTGCGAATTGCTGCTTGTTGATGTCTGGGGTGGTGGTAGAGTATTACTGTGAACTTAAAATTTGATGCGGCTCTCATGCTAGCCATGATCGGTGCCGCGGTTGTCTCTACAGCGACACTGCCAGCCGCCCTTCCTGGAAGCTACACTTTAGAGCGGGAGGTTTTTCAACTGCCCACTTCAACAGGCCGAAAAATCGATACCAAAGTGCTGTTCAATACGGCTGGTCAGGTGCTGTTTTCGACCTCTTTAACAGACGCAAACCCGGAATTCTTTTTTCAGTCTCCCAATATTGCCGTGGAATCTGCGCCCATACCGGCAGGTTTTGAGGAGATGCTTCCTTCAGCGATGAATGCATCTGGTGACGTTGTGGGGAAAGTTTACAGTGCGAGCAAGTCGGAAGAGGCTGGATTCGTGAAGATTCCCGGCGAAGACCCGGTCGTTGATGACAATTTGAATCCTACTCAAAGTTCGCTTCTATTTGTCACGGATGAGGGTCGGATGGCGGGAGCTCAGCGCTTCTTCCCAGTCAACGATTTCTTGCCTTTTGTGATCACCATTGAGAGTGAGATCGTGCCTCTCGAACGACCGTCTGGTTATGAATATTTTGAGGTAAAGGGACTTTCGGATTCCGGTGAGGTGTTACTTTATGTTGCCGCTAATGCAATGGTTCCTCCTCAGCGACGATTAGCAGTAGGCGCAGCACAGTCTCCAACCGTGCTGCTGGAGCTTGGTCCGGGTGATATGGACCAAAAAAATTCGGCAATGAATGCCGCAGGCGATGTCGCAACGGTGGTGCGTGATTCTGTGCTGGGAGGTGCTGAGATCCGATTCATGTCGTCTGCCGTCCGTTCGGAATATCGCAGCGTGCGTTCCTCTGGAAACTACGAAGAGATGTTTGACTTTTCGCTGAATGCGCTTGGACAGGTAGTCTATGGTAAACGGGCAGCAAACTTTTTAAATTGGATCGTCTTCGCCAATGTATCGGCTGGAATTGTCCAGAGTTTTGAGGGATATCGGCCTAAGCTCAATGATGTGGGCGAGGTTGTGTTTGGCAGAGACGGGGCTGTGTTTTATTGGGATTCACGCGTTCCGGGCTCGCAACCCGCTGCTGTCCCGGTGAATGTCGCACGAGACGCGCAGAGGTCACCCGA
>JBGSMR010000046.1:0-3216 GCA_041740065.1 Chthoniobacterales bacterium | reverse complement strand
GCTCCATTGGCCGCTTCTGCGGCGGTTGGAGCCTCGCGAACTTACAGACAAAGATTTACACTACCATGCCCGGAAGATTGTGAAACGCTGGCGCTCATTAAAGGTGAAATAGCATCCAAAACCTCTATACGGATCAAGAAGTAAATCAGATTAGAAAAAGTATCACCAAATTCTATTCGATCAAATGATACGGCCTCACGCCTCGCCATATCACGCTTGATTTTCTTCTGCACCGGTTGTCTTCTGGCAGTTATGAAGCTCATGCCCTCCTTTGCGATGTGTCTATTTTTGAATTTCGTGCCTGGTGTTCTTTCTAGTTATGCGGCAGATCGTTCCAATCCGCCCAGCGCCGAGGAACTCGCCGATGAGGAGTGGGGACCTGCTGATGGCGGAGCAAAGCCAAACGCTTCACCCGCTCGCTCCGTCTATGACGCAGGCGAAGGGGTCAACGGAACCGTTAACGCCGCCGTCGCGCTGGCAGATGGTAGTGTCGTCCTTGGCGGAGAGTTTGATGCAGTCGATTCCCAGCCTCGCTCGAACCTCGCGCGCATCCTTCCCGATGGCACGCTGGACGCTACCTTTTTCGGAAAATTTACGGATGGCGTGAACGGAGCAGTTTTTGCTTTGGCTGTGGATGCACGAGGCGGATTACTCGTGGGAGGATATTTCTCCGAGGCGCAGGAAAAGCCGCGGCAAAATTTCGTGCGCTACAATCCGGATGCTTCCCTCGATGAGGCTTTTGGCGGGGCTAAACCACCCATCGGTCCCAATGGAAAAGTTCTTGCCATCGCGTTGCAGCCGGACGGTCACCTCGTGATTGGTGGTTTATTTTCCGAGGTCGGCAATGCGCAGCGGCACAATGTGGCAAAGCTCAATCCGGATGGAACCGTTTCGGGATCTCAAACCGCTGTCAGCGGGCTGAGCGGCACGGTGCGCTCGCTTGCAGTCCTGCCGAGTGGAGCTGTGATTGCCGGAGGTATGTTTGAGGTCGCGGGCAGTGACGCGCGCAGTATTACAGGTGTGCAGCCGTAACGAGGAGCGGCAGCACTAAATTTCCCTTGAAACGAGTGACCTTCTTCTCGACGCGACGGCGTTAGATGATGTAAGTCTTCCTGCATGGAAGCATCGGAAACTTCGGGCTTAGGGACAGCGTCGGCACGCTGGCACATGCCATCTGGTCCGCAGATCCAGAGGATCGTCTTTGGTGGCTGGACGATCCTGGTCTTTGCTTTCCTGTATATTCCGATCCTCATTCTGATCATTTTTTCCTTTAACGAATCTCGACTGAATCTTCAATGGGTTGGGTTTACGACCCACTGGTACGAGCAGTTGTTTCACAATGCGATTCTGATCAAGGCATTTAGAAACAGCCTCATTGTTGCAACTGGGGCCACCATACTATCGACCATACTCGGAACGATCGGCGCATGGATGATGTACCGGTACCGTTTTCCGATGCGAAATGCACTCAACCTCCTGATATTCGTTCCGATGGTCATGCCGGAAATTCTCATGGGTGTGAGTTTGCTGATTCTTTTCGTCAACATGAACCTCCAACTGGGTTATACAGCGATGATCATCGCCCACACGACTTTCTGCTTTCCTTTTGTCCTCGTTGGTGTGCAAGCGCGACTGGAAGGGATCGATCCCTTTTTAGAGGAAGCGGCAATGGACCTCGGAGCCACTCCGATTCAAGCATTCCGGAAAGTAATCGTGCCGTATCTCATGCCGGCGATCATCGCCGGAGCGCTGATGTCGTTCACACTTTCTTTTGACGAATATATCGTTAGCTTGTTCACTACGGGTCCAGATTCGCAGACCTTGCCGCTTAAAGTTTACGGGATGGCCCGTAAAGGCCTGGACCCCCAGCTCAACGCCTTGAGCGCCCTTTTCGTGCTGGCGACCATCGCATTAGTTTTATTCAGTCAGCTCACCAAAAAACGCACCTAAAACCATGAAAATAAAAACCCACCTCATCACCGCAGCAGCCGCATTTGCCGCAGGGACATTGTTCCTTGCGGGATGCGATAAACCCGCAGACGCTCCCGCGACCACGGAAGCACCCACGGAAGCCGTCTCGACTCCGGCAGAAACCGCGCCAGCCGAAACTGCTCCGACAGAAGCCGCCCCTGCGGCACCCACGCCAGACGCAAGTTCATCACCAGCCGCGGCCGTCAATGACGAACCAAAGGAATTGAACTTATTCTGCTGGTCGGAATATGTGCCACAGACGGTGATTGATGCATTTACCGAGCGGACCGGAATTAAAGTGAACGTGCAAAATTACGCATCCAACGAAGAAATGCTCCAGAAGCTGCTCTCCGGGGGAGGACAGTATGACCTCATCCAGCCAAGCGAATATATCGTTGAAGCGATGATGAAAGAGGACATGCTTCGCCCGCTCGATCTCAGCCTCATCCCGAACATCCAGAACCTGGCGCCAGAGTTCCGTGCGTTGGATTTTGATCCAGGCAATCGGTTCTCCGTGCCATGGATGGCTGGCACCGTAGGTATCGTCGTCAACGTCGAGCAAGTGACCGATAAAATCACCGGATTTGCCGATGTGTTTCAGGAGAAATACAAAGGCCAGATCGTGGTCCTCGACGATGCGCGCGAGATCGTGAGCTGGGCAATGGCAGCGAATGGAATTCCGATGAATGATATCACCGACGAGAATATCGAGAAGATCCGTCCGACTCTGCAAGCATGGCTTCCCTTGGTGAAGGTGTATGACTCTGACAGCCCGAAGACTGCGATGATCAACGGTGACGTCAGTATCGGTGTTGTATGGAGCGGAGAAGGCGCTCTTTTGCTTGATCAGGCACCCGAGAAATTCAAGTGGGTGCTGCCTAGCGAAGGAACACACCTTTTTGTGGATAGCCTCGTGATTCCCAAAACCGCAGCGCATCCAAAAAATGCTGAGATGTTCATCAACTTCATCCTCGAACCAGAAATCAGCGCAATGATCTCCGAGGATTTTCCGTATTTGAACCCGAACGCCGCAGCACGCGCATTGCTTACTCCTGAGCAGCTAGCCAACGTGGCCAGCTTCCCGCCAGCTGAGGTGGTCACTGAGCTTCAGACATTTAAGGATATTGGGGAACAATCGTCCGTAGTGGATGACTTGGTCACGACGATCAAGGTCGAGTAACAACAAATTACCAAACCTCTAATTCCAACCCGAATGGCAGCGAGCGCCACAGCAGCCCCCGCACC
>JBGSMR010000143.1:0-5084 GCA_041740065.1 Chthoniobacterales bacterium | reverse complement strand
CGCACCACCTGGTCCACAGGCAGAGTTTGAAAAACCCGACTGGCATGGTGGGAGCGGGGATCGCAGCAATGATTCCCACTAAGGTTTGTTGTCCGCTTACCTCTGCGCGCACATCTTCGCACATGAGTGTGCCCTGCAAGTCAGGTGAAATTTTAGGTAGATTCGGTGTCATTCAGCCGCCATCAGTAAGTGAAAAATCCGGCCCATATCGCAACGGCCACGACGGCTGCGAGTGCGATCCGGTAGTAGCCAAAAATCGCAAGTCCATTTTTCTTGAGGTAGGAAACCATCCATTTGACCGCAATCACAGCGCTGATCCATGCGGCAAACAACCCCAACAGGATTTGAGTTGATCCGTATTCGGAGAACATTTCACTGCCATGCTTAATTCCATCATAGGCGGTAGCCGCCGTGAGTGTGAGGAGTCCAAGGAGAAAACTAAATTCTACTGCGGCCGGGAGACTGAGCCCGACGACGAGCCCGCCCACGATCGTTACCAGACTGCGGCTTACCCCGGGCCACATGGCGACGCACTGGATCAACCCAATGACAAGAGCTCCCCGCCAGGTGAGTTCGAGGAGCGTTTGTTTCACAACGGCCTTGTCCGGGCGCCGGGATTGCCATGCGCTTACTGCTAAAATAGCGACGCCGCCGACGAACCATGCCGCGACAATGGGCCACATGCCCCAGGCGTCTCCGCCAAATAGGTATTTTTTAATCGGTTTCTCCAAAATGAGACCGACGATGGCAGCGGGCATAAATGCTACCAAAATATTCAACCCGAGACGAAATCCTTCCGGATCCCGGCCCAGCCAGCCGAGTGCCATCTGACGGACACGGCTGAAGTAGAGTCCGAGCACCGCGAGGATAGCGCCGACCTGAATGCAAATGGCAAAGGCATCTGCTGTGTCGCTGCTGTCGATACCAAGGAGCCGTTGGGTAACGAGCAGATGACCGGTTGAACTGACCGGCAAGTATTCTGTGAGACCCTCGACTAGACCGAGGATGATTGCATGCCACCATTCCATGTATCAATACTCCTTCTTGAAAAAACCCTCAGATAATCAGCCGCTCTCAGGCTATTCTGGCCACGCAGAATGGCAGGATCCGCATCCGAAATCCCCTGGCCGGAAAGTCTCCCTGCGGCAAGCGGTCTTAAGGATCTGATATCAGATCGCGTCTTCGCCGCTTTCGTCAGTGCGAATCCGGATCGCACTCTCGACAGGAAGGACGAAAATTTTTCCGTCCCCGATTTTCCCCGTCTTTGCAGCGCTGGCGATTGCCTGCACGGCTTTATCCACCGTAGCGTCCGCTACGACGATTTCGAATTTCACTTTCGGGAGGAAATCCACGGTGTATTCGCTACCACGATAGATCTCGGTGTGTCCTTTTTGCCGACCGAATCCTTTAACCTCGGTCACCGTCATGCCCTCGATACCGACTTCGGCGAGAGCTTCTTTAACGTCTTCCATTTTGAAAGGTTTAATAATTGCTTCGATCTTTTTCATATTCGTGTTTGCTTGTAACGGTTCCGACGAATTGGCGCAAGCTTGAGATCACGATTGTAAAACGTTTCCATCCGTGTTGATTGTTTTATTGATTTGAAACCACATCTTTGGCGCCGCACCTATGCGGGTAAATACCTTCGGCACATGCCGCGGTTGAAGCGGATGCGCGGCACGTGGCTGCACCGGCGGATCGGTGATCGCTTGCTGGACTCGCGCTTGTGGCAGCCGGGTCGCGAGACGGTGGCTCGAGGACTGGCGATTGGGACGTTCTTCTCAATGATTCCGATCCCGATGCAAATGCTGCCTGCGGCCATTGTTGCTATTGCGGTGAGGGCGAATGTGCCGTGTGCAATTGGGGCCTGTTGGATCACCAATCCGATCACCGCGCCCGTATTTTTGGTGCTACAAATTCAAGTGGGCTTCTACTTGCTGGGGAAGGGGACGGGTTGGCAATATCTTTTGGAGCATGGCGCTTGGGACCTTCTGCTTAAGGTGCCGCTGCCCCTGCTTCTCGGTGCTGTTGTTGTTGGCGTGGTGCTCTCCACCGTTGCCTATTTCTGTGGCCTCGGGTTGTTTGATTGGACGACGAACTTTCTTGATAAAAATGCCCGGCAACGCCGAGATTTGGTCGAACAACGCCTGCAATCACGGAAGGCCATTTTGGAGCCAGTCCCATCGGAGCAGTCTTCAGACGTCGCAAAACCTGAAAGCATTTCCATCCAAGACAAGTGAAAAAACTCCTCGCTCAATTGCGACGTGAAATCCCGCAGGCAGGCTCTGTGATCGGTGGACCCGACATCCCGAACGTCTTCGGCGGGGACAAGTGGTTTGCTATCTCCAAACCGGATGCGGTGGTCTTCCCACAAACCGCTAATGAGGTAGCCGCAGTGATGCGGATCGCTGCTCAATTGGGAGTGGCCGTGACTCCGCGGGGCGCAGGATTTGGATATGTCGGCGGTTGTGTGCCGTTGAGTGGTGGTATCGTGCTTGCGATGGAGCGGATGAATAAGGTTCTGGAAATCCACGACCGGGATTTTGTTGCAGTGGTCCAACCGGGTGTGATTACCGGCGACCTTCAGGCGCGCGTGCGCCGAAAGGGGATGTTTTATCCGCCTGATCCGGCAAGCCTCAAGGATTGCAGTCTCGGTGGAAATATTGCCACCAATGCAGGTGGCCCTCGCTGTCTTAAATACGGGGTGACCCGAAACTATGTCCTCGGGCTTGAGGTGGTCCTTGCTGACGGGTCTATCGTTCGTCTGGGGGGAAGGACGCATAAAAACAAAACCGGTTTTGACCTCGTCGGACTGTTTGTAGGCAGCGAAGGGCTGTTGGGCGTAGTCACCGAAGCCACGCTGCGGCTGCTTCCGCACCCGCCGGCGCGAGCTGTGCTCTCGGCTGGATTTCACGATATGCGTGCTGCGACGCGTGCGATTCATGCAGTATTTCAAGCAGGATTTTTACCCGCGGCGTGTGAGGTGGCGGACGCTTTCACGCTCAATGCAGCCCGAAATTTTCGACCGGATGCGGCTTTTCCGCCGGGATCCGCGCATGTGCTTATCGAGCTTGATGGCCAAGCGGCCAGCGTAAAATCTGAAGTGCTTGCGATGGCGCGATTGCTCCGCGAGGCCAAAGCCACGGGTATCCGCACCGCTACCGATGAAGCATCCTGTCAAGCGCTGTGGGATCTGCGTCGCGCATTTTCCATGTCGCTCAAAGCCACCGGACTCCGCAAACTTAATGAGGACATCGTCGTTCCGCGGGGACGGTTGGTTGACCTTGTTGCGTTCGCCTCGCGCCTGCAAAAATCCTCAGGATTTCCCATCGCTTGCTTCGGTCATGCCGGGGACGGAAATATCCACGTGAACATCATGGTCGGTGACTACGACAATCCTGTGATCCGTGGAAACGCGGACCGTACGCTCGATATCTTATTCTCTCAAGTGATTGCATGGAACGGGGCCATCACGGGCGAGCACGGAGTGGGAATCGCAAAAATGCCTTGGTGGAATCAGGCGCTTTCGCCCGAAAACCGTGCTCTTCACAAAACGATTAAAACCGCATTGGACCCCGACGCTCGGCTGAATCCCGGGAAGTTTGTTTGATCTCAGACGTAAAAATTGCTTCGTCGAAATCCGTTGCAATCCCAAGAAGCACGCGGCTTAAGTATGCGAATGCCACAAAACCAAATTGAGGATGTCGAACCGGACCGCGCCGTCTCTGCCGAGGTTGAGAGCGGCGCGTGGAAACGCATTGTTGGCGACTGGCGGCAGATTTTCGGGAACTTCGAAGCGGGTTCCGTGAGCCTCGAATGGCACGATTTTTCCGTTCCCGTCGAACTCGACTGGAGTCGGAGTTTTCATCCGCAAAGCCTTGAAGTCTGCCTGAATTTTTCCGGTGATGCGATGTTTATGCTCGGAACGCACGGACGCGCAATGCGGGCTGAACATGTCGCCCTATACACGACCACTTCGGAACGGATCGCCGCGATTCGAAGCCCAGGCCAGCAGCATCGATTTTTTAGCTTGGAAGTCGGTGTCGATTACCTGCAACGCGAGTTCCAAGCAGTGATGGATGCCGTGCGTCCTGAGTTGAGGTCGTTTTGCGAAACCGGTGGCAAGGCCGCTCCAGACTTGCGGATCGAGCCCATGCCCACCCCCTTGCTGGGACTTCGTCACCTCCTCCTCGAGCCCCCGGTAACTCCATCAGCGTATCCTATCTGGTATCACAGCAAGATTATGGAAATCTTGGCGCACTTCTTGTTCTGCTCCGAGACCCCGGGAGAATTGTTTTGTGAAAAACACCGCCGTATCAATCGCGAGCGCTGCGAACGTGTTCTCTTTTTACTAAATCGGGATATGGAAAACCCGCCTTCACTCCAGATGCTCGCTGACGAGGTCGGTTGCAGCTCTTTCTACCTTAGCCGGTTGTTTGCGCAGGAAATCGGTGTCAGTATCCCAAAAGCACTGCGGCGTATGCGCATTGAAAAAGCGGCAGAATTGCTTCTTGCAGGTGGTGCCTCCGTCACCGGCGCCGCCATGGAAGTCGGATACTCCAGCCTCGGCGCCTTTAATAAAGCCTTCTCCGATCAACTCGGATGCACCCCCGGCCAATTTTCGAAACGTTGTATCGAGAATGAGACTCTATCGCAATAGCGAGGATGTGAATCGCAATTCGGAGGGAGCGGCGGGATGGCGATGCCGTTTAGTTTCTGCGCCATGTTCAATATTTTCAGATCTTCTCGATTCCGTGCGCTGCCATCCCTTAACATTCTGGCGATTGTCTTTGGAGGTGGGTTTCTTTTTCATGCCGACTCCGCGCAAGCCCAGACATTGGTGGATGTCTGGGACTACGACGGTGGGGCGTTCAATCCAGCCACGTATGGCGGGGTGTATCGGCCGCCCGTATTGTATCCGAACGCGGCTCAGAATAGCGGGGCTACTCTTGCCCTAAGCAATCTGACATTCGGAGGATTGGGTTCGGGGAGCTTTCCCGAAGGTTACGGAGGGATTTATACCTTTTTCTCTCAAAATGTGGGGTTTGCAATGCAGACGTCTACTATTTTGTCAGGTCTTCAAA
>JBGSMR010000446.1:0-6842 GCA_041740065.1 Chthoniobacterales bacterium | reverse complement strand
TACACGACGGAGAAACCCGCGGGGGACGGCTGGGCGAAAGCCGACTTCGACGACTCCGCGTGGACGCCCCTGCCCGTCCCCGGCCAGTGGCAAACTCACGGCTGGTCCTTCAACGGCGCGGTGTGGTTTCGCCGCACCGTCGAGATTCCTACCACGTGGGTCGGCCGTGCACTCGAACTCCACCTCGGTGTGGTCGATGATTGCGACCGCACCTTCGTCAACGGTGTTTTTGTCGGCGGCATCGGCAACGAGACGCCCAACTGGTGGAGCACCCCGCGCAACGCCACGCCCTTTCACCTCACCGCATAAAGGATACAGCGTCTTTCGAAGCCCGCACGCACTTCACGTCATGCCCGCCAAATCAAAATCTTTCCAATTCGACATCTCTCAAGTCCCCTTCAGCCGACGGGGCTCGCGCCTCGCATTTGGCCGCCTGCCGGAAAAACGCGCCCTCGAGCTCGGAAAAAAGCCGGGGCTCTTCCTGCGCACCGTCGCAGGTGGCGTCGGCATGGAGCACCGGGAAATTTTCCGCGTCGAAGCTCTCATAAAAGGGAAAACGGTCGCGGCCAATGAAATCGCCACACCGGAAAAAATCATGCTCGTCAAAGGCGGAGGGATGGTGGAAGCCGCGTTCGCTTCCGAATCCCGCCTGTTATTCCGCGGCACCAGCATCGGCCTACGGCTTTCCGGCGATGGCGGCTGTTACACCACCCTGCGCCCGGCAGGTTCGGGTGTCTGGGAGCTGAACGTATTCGCTCAGCGATTGCAACTGATGCTCACACTGCGCTCGGGCAAAATCGAAATCGATGCGCCATGGGACAAGGACGCGTGCAAACACGTCCGCATTGACCTGCTACCCGACGACTCCGGAACCTGGGAGCTGGAAATCGAGGAGTTCCACACCGCTTGGGAAGCACCGGCCCAAATCATCCCGTTCGACGCAGCCGTCGCCACCGCCCGCACCGATTTCGCCGCATGGCTCGATCTCTCGTTACCCGTGCCAACGGCCTTCGCCACCGCTCGTCCCTTGGCCGCTTATATCAACTGGACCTCGCTGGTTTCGCCACGTGGCCACTTCAAGCGTGAAGCGATGCTGATGTCGAAAAACTGGATGATCAACGTCTGGAGCTGGGATCATTGCTTCAATGCCATCGCCCTTGCCAAGCTGCAATCCGCGCTCGCGTGGGACCAATGGGCCGTGATGTTCGATCATCAGAACGAACACGGTGCGCTGCCAGATAGCATCAACGACGCTGACATCGTTTGGAATTTCACCAAACCACCGATCCACGGCTGGGCGCTACGCGAAATGCGCGCCCAAGGCATGACCCTTTCAAAACCCCAACTCGAACAAGCCCGCCACTGGCTGTCCGCATGGACGACATGGTGGCTGCGCTATCGGGACGAGGACCACGATGGGCTGCCTAACTACAACCACGGCAATGACTCCGGCTGGGACAACGCCACCTTCATGAGTGCCGGTCCGCCAGTGGAAGGCGCGGATCTTGCCGCCTTTCTCATCGTGCAAATGGACGTGCTCGTCGGACTGTGCGAAGAGCTGAAAAAGCCGAAAGACGCCAAACAATGGCGGGCCGATGCCGATGCCTTGTTTCAGCGCCTGATGGACCACTCGTGGCGAGACGATCATTTCGTCTCGCCTCGCTCCGGCGACCATTTGGTGGCCGATGGCGACAGCCTGGTGCCGTTCATGCCGCTGCTGCTAGGCAGCCGTCTCGACGTCTCCCAACGCACCGCGCTCGTCCGCGGCGTCAAACGTTTTTTCACCCCGCACGGACTCGCCACCGAGAATCCTCAGAGCCCGCTCTACCAGTCGAATGGCTACTGGCGAGGCCCGATCTGGGCACCCTCCACCCATCTGATCATCGCCGGCCTGCTTGCCTGCGGTGAGGAACAACTCGCCACCCGCATCTCCTGTGCCTTCTGCAAAACCTGCTTGAAAAGCGGCATGGCGGAAAACTTCGACGCGCTCACCGGTGAGGGACTCTGCGACCGCGCCTACACCTGGACCGCCAGCGTGTTCCAGATCCTCGCCGCAAAAATCTAGCTCCTCTTACCATGTTACAAATTGACTCTCTGAAAAGCTCAGCGCCACTCCGCCGCCCGTGGAAAAACGGCATCGCCGTCGGTCGGGCTTATGATCTCACCCGCGTCGACCTGCTCGAACATCTCGGTTGGCTCCAGCGCGAGATCGGCTTCCGCACCTGCCGCTTCCACGCCTTGTTCCATGATGATATGGCGATAGTCCGTCGTCGCCGCGACGGATCACTGGTCTATCAGTGGCATCATATCGACAAGATTTACGACTCCCTGCTGGCGCTCGGACTCAAACCCTTCGTGGAACTCAACCCGATGCCCGCCGCTCTCGCCTCTGGTCCGCAGACGATGTTTCACTATCAGATGAACATCACCCCGCCGCGCGTCTGGAGCGAATGGCAGGATCTAGTGGCTGCTTTCACCCGCCATTGCGTCGAACGCTATGGCCTTAGCGAAGTCCGCAGTTGGCATTTTGAAGTCTGGAACGAACCGAATCTTTCCGGCTTCTGGTCCGGCACCAAGGAGGAGTATTTCCTACTCTACGCCCATGCCGCCCATGGCGTAAAATCTGTCGATACCGACTTAAAAGTCGGAGGCCCCGCCTCCTCCAAAGCGCATTGGATCACCGACCTCATCGACTTCTGCCAAAGTCAAAACGTTCCTCTGGATTTCATCAGTACACACCTCTATCCGCAGGACGAGTTTGTTGAATTCGCCGACCGCGCGGCGAGCCCACATGAAGCCGGACAGTTCTTTCAGGACACTGTGCAAGCAGCAAAGGAAACTATCGCCCGCTCGAAAATGCCGGATCTCCCGATCCATTGGACGGAATGGAACACCCAACTCGCCACCTCCGCCGGGGACGTGACCTGGGGAGAGAACCGTCACGTGGACAGCCTGCACGGTGCATCTTTCGTTGCCCGCCAGATGGTGGAACTGGATGCAGCCGCAGAAACATTCACCTACTGGGTAGCCAGCGATATTTTTGAGGAAGGCCCAATTCCCAGCACGCCCTTCAGCCGCACCTACGGACTTCTTACCATACACGGGCTACCGAAGGCCGCGGCGAATGCGTTTCGTTTTCTCGAAAAACTTCGCGGTCCCCGGCTCGCGCTCGAATTCCACGAGTTGCCACCGTTCTGCGGAGCGGTCGCTACGCAGGAAGGCAATGGCATCCATGCGCTGCTCTGGAATGACGTGCCGCCGGAAATCACCGCCCCACAAACCTGGCAGGAGACCGTCCAAGTCCGAGTCCCGGCAGCAAACGGAAACCGCTGGCTGATCACAACCAGCCAGATCCGCGCCGGTGCGGGAAGTTCCTTCGAAACCTGGGAGGCCATCGGCAAGCCGATCCACCTCAGCCCGGCGCAACTAAACATGCTGCGCGTGCAATCCGAGCCCGCCGCCTCCGCCTGTTTACTGAGCGCCAAGGATGGTATCATCGCAGTGCCAGTGACGCTCGCCGCCAACGAGGTCCTCCATTTCGAACTCCGCCCCTGCGAACCCGAATCCGGTGAAAAAAGCGAGCTGCTCACCCCGGCCGAAAACGCGAAAATCGAAGCTCAACTCGGCGAAAAATCCCGAGCCTAATTTACTGATCATTACCATGTCACATCCCATCGAAACCCACCAACGGCAGATCCACCTCGATTTCCACACCTCGCAACACATCCCGGGTGTGGGAGCAGACTTCGATGCCAAGGAATTCGCTGCCACGATGAAGCGCGCCCACGTCAACAGCGCAACAATTTTTGCGAAATGCCACCACGGCTACACTTATTATCCGAGCAAGGTCGGCACGATTCACCCCGAGCTGGTTCCCGCCGGGCGTGATCTGCTGGGCGAGCAGATCGAAGCACTCCACCACGAGGGCATCCGCTGTCCGATCTATCTAACCGTGGGCTGGGACGCGCTGCTCACGGCCCAGCATCCGGAGTGGCGCTCGATGTTCAAAAACGGTCTATTCGGCGATTGGAACACGGGGCACCCCGGTCAATGGGCGTTCGTTAACTGGCTGCACCCGGATTTCCAACAGCACCTTGAGGAACTCACCCGTGAGGTGCTCGATCGCTATGGCAAGGAAGTAGACGGTTTTTTCTACGACATCTGCTTTTTCCCGAAAGGCGCCTGCTGGTCGCCGGAATCGCGCAAGTTCCGTGAAAAACACAGTTTGCTCGATGAGTCACTGGCCGGTCATGAGCGCTTCATGGCAAAGGCGCACGAGACATTCTCCAAACGCTACTGGGATGTCATCCGCTCCGCGCGCCCAGAGGCCACGGTTTTTTTCAATGCCGGGACCGATACGTTCCTCGAGCCCGGCCTCGGCGGCCGCGCCCGTTACGAAAACATGTCGCACATGGAGATCGAGTCGCTGCCGTCCGGATTCTGGGGCTACTACCACTTCCCTCGCCTCGCCCGCTCCACCAGCCACTGGGGCAAGCCGTGGCTCGCCATGACCGGCCGTTTCCAAACCCTGTGGGGCGACTTCGGCGGCATTAAACCGCAGCCCGCGCTCGAGTTCGAGTGCTTCCGCCCACAGGCACTCGGCGGTGGAAATTCCGTTGGCGATCAACTGCCGCCGCGAGGCGTGCTTGATCCGGCAGCCTATGATTTGATCGGTGCCGTTTACAAACAGGTCTATGATGCGGAGCCCTTTTACGCTGGCTCCGAAGCCCTCGTGCAAGTCGGGATCGCCACCAGCGGAACACCTGGACTCGAAGGAGACGAGACCGCAAAGTCCGACGAGGGAGCCATTCAAATGTGTGAAGAGTCGCACTACGAATGCAGCCTCCTCGATGCAGGAAATGACTTCGACGGGCTCGAACTCGTCATCCTCGGCGACACCACCACACTCACCCCTGATTTCGTGGAAAAACTCCGACGCTTCTACGACAACGGCGGCAAGCTTCTCATCTCTCACAAAGGCGGTTGCGACGCCTCTGGGAAATGGGCACTCGATTTTCTGCCGATCAAAATCGAATCTCCCTGCGAATTTTTTCCCGCGTATTGGCGGACAAACTCCAATTTTTTGCCAGACCTTGCGCGCACCGACCGTGTGTTCTATCAACAGGGACTCGTGGTCTCGGCACCAGGCTGCGAAATACTCGCCGAGCGCGTATTGCCTTACTTCAACCGTGACGATGTGCGCTACTGCTCGCACCTGCAAACCCCTCCGCGCAAGAATTCAAGCGGCCAACCCGTCATCGTCGCAGGCGAACGCTTCATCTATTTCGCTGACCCAATTTTTCGCGAATACCGCCAGAGCGGCAACATCGCCGCACGCGACGCCTGGCGCTCCGCCATCCAACGCCTCATTGGCCCGCCACCGTTCGGCGAAAGCTTGGCCACAACGATCCAAATCTATCCCCGCAGACGCGGACAAGATCTCATCCTCACCCTCCTGCACTACATCCCCGTGCGAAAGGCCCTCAACATCGACATGATCGAGGAACGTTCGTCCTTCGCTGGTGAAGTCTTGAAGTTGCCCCCCGCTGCCAAGAAGGTGACTCTATACGGAACCGGAGAAGAGCTTGCCATGGCGCAGGATGGCGGGTGGCTCCCGCCCGAGAACGCGCGCGGACGGCTTCTACTCGAAGTGCCAGGATATTTCTCCACCTAACCGACACGCCTCGGACGTTGTCTCAAAGCCGGGCTGGAGAAAAGCCGCTTTGACGCGTTGCCGGAAAAATCAACCCGGCAGACAGCAAGGCGCCATGCGTCCAACGAAACGATTGCGTTAGAAACTATTGCCGGGACCCGAAAATTCTCTATTTTGATTTTGATAGTTACGGTTTTGTTGGGTGGTCGTGCGTGCAGGGCGGAGCCGTTTCGAGCGCTTTGCGCACCTGTGCCAGGCGGAGCTCAAACCGGGTCCGGTCGTGCAGCGACTTGATCGTGCGGGCGGCCACTTCGGCGGTCCATTCCATTTGTTCCCGGAGCACCTGCCGCCGACTCCCGCTGGCCGTCAAACTGGCGATGGTTTGAAGCGCGCCCAGCATTCTTAACAGAACGGCGACGTTACCCTCGGCGCTGCCGCGAATCTCTTCGAATGATTCAGCCACCAGACTGGCAAAGGTCGGCCCGATGGTGATCACTCTCAGTTCCCCTTCCTCATAGCGATGCGACGAAGGGATGGGTCGGGAGGCCACTACCGCCAGAATCGCGGTCAGGTAATCCACGCACATCACACCCGTGGTGGTGTCGTTGACGCCGGGGGAGAGTGCTCGTAGAGCCACATCCACGAGCTGCCGAATGCCAAAGGCGGCATCCTGTTCCACCGTACGAAGGCGGTGGATGCTGCAGGTCGCCTGCAACGCAGCGATCAGTTCCGGTTCCGGCGGAACCGCCAGCGCTAGCGAGGCGAGCGTGGTGTTTTGCACCACAAACTCGCCGATGCCGCGTTCCATCCGCACGATGGTCTGATGCTTCCGCGCCAGGCGCAGGAGCTCCGCGTTATCCACACCTTGAAAGTAACCACTACGCTGGGCCGGGACGGCCTGCCAGTCCCGTGCCAGCAACGGGAGAGGTGGCTGATCCTCCTCGTCGTCCACCGGCGTTTGACCGAGTTTCTGTGGGAAAAGCCGGTCAATCGCCGCCAAGGTTTCATCAACCACCGCGGCAATGATGCTCGATGCCTGGATCGAGGTGGCGATGTGATGAATGAAGAAACTAAGCGCGCCAATACCGCTGATCGCGAGCACAACGCCGAAAGCCACGGCCATGCTCGGAATACAGCCCGCTTCGTCCCCGCCACGAATCGTGCGTAATACGATCAAGCAATAAGTGAA
>JBGSMR010000443.1:0-6465 GCA_041740065.1 Chthoniobacterales bacterium | reverse complement strand
CGAGAATCGCCCAAAGAATTAGAAAGAGAGCCAGCATGGCTTCTATAGTATATCAGAGTCCAAGGAACATAGCGAGCGTATTTTCGGCTAACAACAGACATTGCTACACAGAAAAAATCATAACCAACTCCATTCGACCGGAGATCATTGCATGATTTACAATCTAAGTGTTTGCTAAGCGCATCAATGACTGGAGTGCGTCGTAATATATATGCTGACGGGCTACACGAAATAGCGTTGCCTGGAACACACGCGAGGAATATAAAAACAGGTGCACTCAGTTTTTCAAAAGGCAGTCTCATACCGTGCCAAAACTTGCAAAACACAGCTCCACATTCAGGGTCTGTCAAATGTGTGTGCATCATAGAGAGGTAATCGCAATGCATCAGATCATCCGAAAAGAGAATTTTTATCCATTCATATTTGCAATGTTTGACTCCCTCCAACCAGTTATTCACAGGCCCAACATTAATATTGTTCCTATATACTGATATCCTACTATCTCGGCTAGCGTAATCCTGAGCAACGTCGAACGTATCATCATCACTTGCATTGTCGATTACAATACACTCCCAATCCTTAAAACTTTGCAAAATGACAGAGTCTAGAGTTTGCGGGAGCAAATCTTGTCTGTTAAATACTGGCACGACAATCGAGATCATTTTAAGAAGCAATTTAGGTGAGTTTTAACTTAAAATATGCTGAAGGCAGTATAATCGCACTTGGGATTAAAGCTATAAATGTTGCAGCGAGAATTCCAGGCGCGTCGAACGATTTGCCGAGCGGGAACGCTAGAGAAAGATTTACCACAATCCCGATGCCCGCAGCTAGGAGATTTGGCCTAAGTACTCCAGTCGAAATCAAAGCTGTTCCAAAAATGTTATTCCAAAGAGATACAATTGTGATCGCGCACTGAAACCAAACTACTCCAGGGCTAAGTGTGATTTCATCGCCGATCCAGATTTGGACTAGAAATGGCGTCAGGAGCGCCAAAACTATAGAAGCTACTGAAAGGCCTACGAAAACACCAACGAGCGATTTGATGAATTTCCTGAACCAAACGTGCTCGCCCGTCACTCTCGATTGAATCATCGGAGTGAGAGATGAGAAAACAATAACACCCATGAGTGTTTGGATGATCATAAACACTCGATTCGTAAGTGCGACCTCTGTAACTGCCGCTGGGCCGACTAAATTCGCAATAAAAACGGTTGAAATTGTGAAAATGAAATATACTGCAACATTAATGAGAAACAGCTGCGCTCCCAAAGAAAAAAGCTTCTTTGATATTGACCAACAGAAATGCCGATAGCGTGGTAATAAATCTCGCTTCTTTGAAAAGAAGGCTACTGATAAGACGATCGAAACAAATAGAGTTGATATGGCCAAACAGAGCGCAACAGCAACAATTGAAGCGGAACCAAAGAATCGTGAAATTCCGTAAAGAAGCGCGCACGAACAAGCAGCAGCGCAAGCCGCTCCCATCGTTTGCAAAGATGGTAAACCTGCCGCGGCTGCGGTAGGATAAATCAAGCTGGAAATAAGTGTTATCGCCGTTCCAAGAATGCAAACTAGCATAATTTCGTCTATTCCATGGTAACCTTCGAATTGACTACCAATTAACTTCTCCCATGGAGTAAGAAAAGTCAATGTCGCGAATAGGAAAGCTACTGTTGCCACTAAAGCAGATATCTGCAGGTAAGCAGTGCTAATTAAAGTCTGCGAGCGTGCTAAGTTTTCGACAGCGAGGGATTCAGATAACAAATTTCGTAAGCCGGCGCCAGTTCCTGCCTCAGAAAGTGTTAAAAAGGCCGTGATCGAAGATATCGCGACAAACACACCGTAATTTTCTACACCAAGCGCATCAATTGCAAGCTTGACCCATAGAAAACCAAATGCCATTGAGGCGATCCGCCCCCCATAGCCAAGACCCACTTGTGTCACTAAAGCGCGGGTGCGGGGGCTCAGAAATCGTGTGCAATCAAAGGGCATATTAATCGAACTTTTTTCTGCAAAGAACGAGACATGAAATAACTAGATTCACTTTTTTGCCACAATCAATAGTTCTTCCCCGTCTAATAGCAAGCATCGGCTATCGAAATTCTTAGTCCATTGTTCTATTTCATCAATGTTTTTAGTATGACTTGTAATAAAATGGGCGTAGTTCTTCAAATTTCTAATGTAAAATTCTTCGTCCAGATAGTTTGGATGAACGAGTCCCCAAAGTTTCATCCAAGACACTGGATTCGCCGCGCGATGTGCTGCGGATCCATTCGGAGTGAACGCGATGAAATACCCCCCTGGTTTGAGCATTTCCATGCCATAATTAATCGAATCAATAACTGATGGTACATGTTCGAGGACATGCGCTGAAAAGAATATATCGAACGCCTGTGTTGGTGTAGGCAGGGATGAGTGCGCTTCAACTCCTAGGTTATTTCTCGCATACTCCCGCCTTGGCACAGATACTTCGAATGCGTCAACACGATAACCCGCGCGCGAGAACTGGTAGCTTCCATAGCCCCACGAACAACCAAAATCAAAAAGTTTGGAGCCAACGGGAGCGAGCAACTGCACAAGTGAAATATATCGTTTGAAATCGACTGCGGAACCTTTAAAATTTTGGTTTTTTAGGTCATACAAGGTCGATAAATTAGGCACCTCTGTCGCTGCGCCTTGAGTATATTTTTTCTGATAGAATAACTCGTTTTCCTCTGGTGTCGTCGTAGGCACTCGAAACTGAAGTTGACAATTTCCGCATCTTTTCAAAGCTGTGACCAAGTGCTTCCGTGCAATTGTCGCAGCATGGCGATGCCCACAACAAGGGCACTCAAGATCTTGACGTAATAATTGTTTTCGGATTGCGAACGCAAGATAAGCTAGCTTTTGATTGTTAAACATGATTAAAACGACAGGAGTGAAGATGGATGGCTTTGAGGGGTATTTTTCCCGCTAAAAAAATAATTGATGATGCTATCGGTAAATGGATTGCGTTTTCGAATCACGAAGTTTCTGACGACTCAGATCAAATTGCTCGTCCACTCCAACATGGCCTGCACGCCTCCATTTGCCGAAAGTTTTGGCTTCCACTCAATCAGTCGCCCGGCCTTGGAAATATTTGCAACGAAATAATCCTGATCACTTGGACGGCGCGAGATTTTCATGAACTTGAGGGTATCGAGTCCGACCATTTCTGCGAGTTCTGCGAGGAGTTCGAGAAGACTTAGACTCGACGCGCAGCCCCCGCCAATATTAAACACATGACCGGATGCAGCGTCGCGATGCACATAGGCGGCATCGTAGAGAGCAATCAGGTCGTCTGCGTGCAAGACATCGCGGACTTGCTTGCCTGTGCCTGAAATCGTAAATGATGGAATGGGTTGTCCTGCGTCGGCAGCGGCTTTTTGTTCGATGGCTTTTTGGCAAAACCACCCGACCCAACCCTGATCGAAGGTCGCAAACTGCCGCCCCCCGTAAATAGAGGAATGGCGAAAGACCACGGTCTTTAATCCGTAAACGCGGCTCCAGTCCCGCACATACTGGTCCGCCGCACCTTTCGAGCAGCCGTAAGGCGTTGAGAAATCGAGCGGGATTGATTCGTCGAGACCATCCGGAAAATCCGGGAGGTTGTATCTCGTTTCCAGCTCCTCGTAGCGTAGGTGCTCGAGGTCACCATAGACTTTATTCGTCGAGCTATACGCAACCAAGGCGTCAGGCGAAAGTGCGCGTGTCGCCTCGAGAATATTAAATGTTCCCAAGACATTTGTCTGTAAATCGCGTCGTGGGTCAGTGAGTGAGGTGGTCATCGCAACCTGCCCGCCAACATGACATATACAGTCAAACGGAGCATGACGGCGAAAGACGGAGAAGACAGATTCCACATCTGCAAGATCAAGCTGAACAAACGAAAACTGGCTTGGAGATTGAGCTTTCGATTCGAGCCACGCAAGATTGGCAGTAGATCCATGCCTGAAAAGCGAATCGAGAACGATGACTTCCTCGCCGCGTTCGAGATAGAATGCAGCCAGATTCGAGCCGAGGAATCCGCATCCTCCAGTAATGAGTAGTTTCATGAATTGGTTAATTGGTAAGAGAGTAGAAAAGTGACTAAGTGGGAAGGTGAAATGTGGAAATCCGCCCCGACTTTGCCGGGTTTGTGGGCTGATACGCAATTTCCCTTTAACTGAAGATCAACTCAACGTTTCAACTCCCACGTTGCCATCCCGGTTTTCAGAAAGAGGCGAGTAGCGCTGCGACGCCTGCGTCCGGCGCAGTGCTTGGATGCCACCCGCACGGAAGATGAGATGCCTTGAGCACTACTTCCACATCTGGTCGGTCGCGAGATGCATCGAAGGTGATGCTGGGGTTGGTCTCGACCGGGGCAATTGCTGCGAGTGTTTCGATCATTTCGCGGATGCTCAGGAGCTTACCTGTGCCGATATCTTGTTTCAGCGGGGAATTAGCAGGATGGCTGATTGCCGCGTTTACGGCCGCGACGAGCGCCTGCGCGGCATCGTCGATGTAGATCCAGTCTCGGAGGCCTCGTCCGCTCCCAAAAGTAGCAGGTTCGCCAGACGCGATTTGTTTTGCGGCGTAGCTCAGGACATTTGCCGGGTCGTCGCCCGGACCGAAAACTTGAAAGACCGTCGCGAACGAAACCGGGCCGGGGTATGTTTCCGCCCACATCGTGACCAGCTCTGCCGCGGCACGCTTCGTGGCGATATAGGGATTTTCGAGCAGGGCAGGGGATTTGTGCACCAAGTGCTCGTAAAACGTGCGTGTCATGATGAATGCAGGTCGCTTGCTCGCGTAGCGCGTGACCGCATTCAATAATCGTTGTGTCCCGACGACATTAAATTCCAATGCATCTGCCCAGTTTCTATGCGACGACTTCACTCCACTGGCCGCGAGATGAAGCACTGCATCAATCTGATCCCACGGAACGATTCCCGGAGTTAGGTAGTCCTCGGTTCGCGTGTTTACCGACAGGAGACTGAGGTGATCAAACGATAATCTCCGCCGGGTCGGCGCGACCACATAATGTCCCGCCTCAAGGAGTAACGGTAACACATGTGATCCGAGAAATCCGGACGCACCAGTTACGAAAAGTGTCATGCCGATGCCTGTTTTGCCGCGATACCCTCAACTGCAAATCCAGCTGTTTCTGAAACGCGACCATCGCTTTCAACCTCAGCGATTTCTGGAATGGCGCTTTCGTGGCATCTCCGCTGAGTAACATTCGTGAATGAGCGCTCGACAAGTAACGAAGCGAGAAACGCCGGATCATACATGAACTTGTGGGAGTGAAAGTCTGTGAGAGCTTGATAAAACCTAGCTACCCATGACCTTGGTCGAGCCTTTGATCTGTAGAGTAGATGTTGATTGAGGTCCGCTGCGGCAGTTGCTTGTTCGTTCTTGAGGTAGTTCTCACAATAGAAGCGAAGGTTTGGAACGGCGAGACGGAGAACTCCCCCTGGTTTCAGCACACGATGGCATTCACCAAGAGCGAAGATCGCTTCTTCAAAATACAGATGTTCCCACACGTGCGAAGCATAGATTGCGTCCGCGCTATTCGTTGCGAGCGTGAAAGGCTTGGTTAGTTCCATGTATTCAACATGAGCAGGCCAAAAATACATTTTAGGATTGATTCCACTGGCTACCTTTCGAACGAGCGTCGGCAGCGGGTCTGGCAGCTTGTTAATCCGAAGGTTCCAACTGCCGTCAAAATCCCGCCAAGACGTTGGAGTCGCATTGGGTCCGCAACCGAGGTGGAGGAGGTTTCGATGGGGATTCGGCTTTGATTCCATAGCGTAAGATTCAGGAAGTAGTGTGCAGGCAATTCCTACGCAATGAGCCTCACTTGCCGCTGAAGCAATGTAATTCCGTGCCGAATCGTATTTTTCGAGTGCAGATGGAGCGAACCGAACTCGGGGTAAGTCGCAATGATCCAGTCGACGAATCGTCGTTCATCCGGTTGGTGGGCGTACTCTTCCGCATTGATCCACCCTCCGGGTAATCTCTCGGCGAATCGTTGATTGGTGGTGCCGAAGTGTGCTTTTGCCCATGTGCCGGTGTCGTGGATTGCAATGATCGCATCTGGTGCGAGCGCTGGGCGAGCTTTTTCAAATGTTGCCTGATTGAGATCGAGTTCATGTGCTGCGTCGAAGAATACGAAGTCAATAGGGCGCTTATCGACATCATTCCAATCAAATTCTGTCTGCGATTTATGGAAGAACGTAAACCGAGGGTCAAATGCGAATTCCTCGGTTGCCCGCTGCAATGCGACATCCGAGATATCGTAGCTGTAGAGTTTCGCGTCATCGGTGAGGGCCTGTAGGAAGTAAATGCACTGTGACCATGGAGGAACCTGAATTCGACGACTATCTTCGGTGCGATACACCGCACGATCCCAAACAGCGCCACGGCCTCATCGCGCTGGAGTGGACCGATGGAGTTTTCTTCTGC
>JBGSMR010000430.1:0-4234 GCA_041740065.1 Chthoniobacterales bacterium | reverse complement strand
GACCGGGAAGGTGGCCTGGCGGGCTGCCTCGTCGGCCAGCCAGTTCATCGTTTCGATTCTGCCTCCGAGATCAGGTCCCAAAATCCACCCGCTTCGCCCAAGGCCTCGTCTTCTTCAGTCATGGGAAGATTGGAGCGAAACAAAAAGTCGCGGATTGTGTTTTTGTGAAGCACCCGGTGGACGAGGATCCCATCCGGATGCGGTTCAAAATAGATCCGGTAATCTTTTGCCCGATAGCGGAGCAAGCGCCGCCCGTCGCGTTTGATGCTTCCGAAGTGCTCATTATCGAGATTTTCCAAATCCGTGGGAAGGACCTGAAACTCTGCCAGCAAATCCAACTGCAGGTCTTTGGGCAGTGCCGCCATCTCTGACGCGCTGATTTCGTTAAATATGACTTGGAACACGCGCGAGACCGATTGCAGAGCTATTTGATAAAACGGAAAGTCGCTGGATAGCGATACGGCTCACCATTGCTGGTTTTAATCGTGGCGATGATGATGAAGATGATCCATGCCAAGACCAAAGGGATTCCCAAGATGGCACCGAAGCCGCACGTGATCACAGCGATTACTACGCAGAGCAAAGAATAGATAATAAACGAAATCTGGTAGTTCACGACTTCTTTGCCTACTTCGTCGAGATACGGGCTCTCGGGTCGTTTCATCAGCCAAATAACGAAAGGAGCGAGGAGATTTCCGAAGGGCACTAGAAGTCCGATCAAGGTGCTGGCATGCATCGCGATGGCCCAGGACTTGTCTGCCTCGTTCCCAGCTGGATACGGTGTTGTCGGCGACTTAAAAAACCCGGATACACCGGATGGGGTCGGTTGATCGTCCGGGAGTTGCGGCGGTAGTGGATCCGGTGTGTTCATCGGACTGGGAGTAACGCGGATTTAAATTCGAAATTCAAGCAGGAAACGCGATCCGGACACGTAATAATGTCGACAAGGCACGGCTGTCGCTCACAAACGCGAACCGAGCGCCTAGCGTCGTCTTCGGAGGTGCCTATCGAATTTTTCAACGCATCTCTTGCGAAGCGGGTTACTCTGTTCTACAAAGGAAGGACAAAATCATGTTGAAGACTCTTACTGTTTGGATGGTCGCCATCGCCGCCACTCTCCCTATTGCTTTCGCTCAGACACCTGCACCCGCAGGTGCGGACATAACTCCTCCAGCCGAAGAGGTGGCTGTGGCCTCCGCCGACCTTTGGCAGGTGCTCGCCTCCGGCGGCCCCGTGATGATTCCCTTGGCTGGCTTGTCGGTAGTCGGAACGATGTTGATACTGATCTACTTTTTCTCGTTGCGGCGGGGTGGCGTTGTCAGTGGGCGGTATATGACGACTGCGGATGCGATGCTGCGCAAGGGCGATTATTATGGCCTGCTGGCTGTCTCAAACCGGCACAACGAATCCGTCGCGCGGATCATGCGAAGGACACTGGATTTTCTCACCAAAAACCCGCGCGCGACGGTGGCTGAGGCCCGTGAGATCGCGGAAGCTGAAGGAGTGCGACAGGCAAGCAACTTGAATCAACAAATCGCGTACCTGGCAGATATTGGCGCGATTGCCCCCATGCTTGGACTTTTTGGAACCGTGCTGGGAATGATCAAGGCGTTTAGCGTGGTCGCTAGTGACATTGCCTCGACTCGTCCGATGATGCTTGCATCCGGGGTAGCGGAGGCTTTGGTCACGACGGCCGCCGGGCTCATGATTGGTATTCCTGCGATGGCAGCGTATTCGTTCTTTCGGGGAAGGGTGCAGTCGTTGATTGCTGATCTTGAGGCGGCGACCACCCAGTTGATTGCGCTGCTCGGAACCCATTTCAAACCCGGCGGCGGAGTGCGTCCTGGTGAATGATTTTGTTTATTAAATCATGAATTTCCGAAGCCGAGCCCAGCCTGAGGCAGCAGGATTTCAGGTTGCACCCATGATCGATGTGGTGTTTCTGCTGCTGATTTTTTTCCTCGTGACATGGAATTTTGCGCGTCAGGAGACGGAACTTGACGTCAAAGTTCCGACTGCCCGTGAGGGAAAAGAAAACCGTCGGGCAATCGGTGAGGTGATCCTCAATGTGCGTGCGGATGGATCCATCGTGATGAACCGGCGGACGTTCACGCCGGAAGAATTGCAAGCCGCGCTGACACGCATCGCCGAGATGTATCCCGATCAAGCCGTGGTTTTGCGTGGGGACGAAAATACGGAGTATCGCAACATTGTCGATGTGCTGGATATCTGCCGTAGCGCGAACATCTGGAACGTAGCGTTTGCGACCAGTAAGCCGGAATGATTAGGCTGTTGCTTGTTGCAGTGCTCGCGACTGGGTCGGTTCTCGCTCAGGCGACGGACCCCGAGGTCAGGAGGGCAATTCCTGTTGCCCCTGCATCCACTCCCGCACCTGCCGAGATTCGTCGTGCGGAGCCGGTAACTCCTGAGAATTACGTGAACCCAGCGTGGATGGATCGCGTTCCGGTTGCAACTCCCGTTCCGGTTGCAACTCCCGTTCCCTCTGGTCGAGTGATTGCACCCGCACCAGATCCTTCTCCTGTCTCAACACCAATTTCCACGATGCGTGCTGAGCCGGTGGCGACGCCGGAGCCGCTCATCGCTGGCCCTTACCAGACAATTATTGAGCCTGCGCCTGCGGCACCGAGTCCAGCTCCGCTCGCTCCGACTTCACCGCCCGCTCAACCAGAACCGGAACTCGCGGCAGAGATTGCCGCCGATGGTGACGCGATCCGATTGGGGCCAGGATCTGCCCAGCCTGGAATCAATCGTTCGCTGGCAGCGGCGAATGGCTTTTATAAGCGCCAGATGTATGAGATGGCAGTATTTGAGTACGAGAAATTTCTCATTTCGGACCCCTCTGCGAACGACCGCGATGGCGCGTTGTTCCGCCTTGCGGAGAGCCACCGCTTTCTTGGAAACGACCGTGCGGCTCGGGAAGGATATCAGCGCTTGCTCTCGGAGTTTAGCGAAGGTGACTTTGTGGGTGCGGGTGCGTTTCGGTTGGGTGAACTTTTCTTTGTCGGCGGAAACTACGGAGGCGCAATCGATCTTTACCGCAAAGCTCTGGCAAATTCCAAGGAACGGGAAATCCAACTCACGGCGGAATTTTTCATTGCAAACGCGCTGGACAAATTAAACCGTCCGACTGAGGCCCTTGTTGCCTTCCAATCCATCGCTGAGGGAGACCTCAAAAATCCTTATCGTGAAGATGCCCGGTTTTTTGTGGCGGAGGCGCTCTCGAAATCCGACCGAAAAGCGGAGGCGCTTACCGCTTACGAGGCCCTTGCGTCCGAGGCGTCGAAACCGGCGATGCAGGCTGAATCAACAGTCAAAGCTGCGGCTCTCGCCGTGGAGTTAAACGAAACCGATCGTGCGAAGAAGTTGTTCCAATCCGCCCTGAATCATCCAGAAATCGGCCCTTGGCGCGGTGTCGCCCGATTGGGGCTTCTGCGGATTGCGTACAATAACGAGGATTATAAAGCCTCCGTGGCCATCTCGGAGGATGAGATTCAAGCATTGCCTGAGGAGGCACGCGCAGAGGCCATTTTGATTGCCGCCAATGCCAACCGCCAACTAGGCAACAAAGACGCTGCGGTTGCCGGATACGATCGGATCCTGAAAGAGTTTCCAAAATCGGATCCAGCCTTAAACGCCCGATTTCAGCGTCTACTCAGCCTGAATGTTGCGGATAGTAGTGAGTTGATTGCCGAGATCGATGCATTTTTAAGAGAGAGCAGTAACCCGAGGGAGCGGGCCCAGGCGAATTTGATGAAGGCGGAAACGCTCTTCAAAGATGGAAAATTTGCGGACGCCGCCCCGCTCTATGAAAGTGTGGCGAAGTCGAATCTCCCGAATCGCCTCAAGGAGCAGGCGCTCTTCAAACTCGGCTGGTGTCAGTCTCAGGGAGACGCACTGGCTGCCGCTGAAAAATCCTATAAGGAGTTCCTCAAAACCTACCCGAAGAGCGACCTTGTCCCCTCCGCGCAAACTCAACTTGCGATTCTTCTTCAGCGCACGGAAAATTATGCGGACGCGATTAAGGAGTTTGACCGCTTGTTAAATGAGCATCCGAAAGCGCCCGAGAGGGAATTGGCGATGCAGCAAAAGGCACTCACTTTGGGACAACTCGAGGACTATCCTGCGATGATTGCGGCCTTTGAGCAGCTCCTAAAGGAATTCCCCGAATCGCAGGCGGCTGCCCAGGCGCATTTTTGGATTGGTTGGGCAAAGT
>JBGSMR010000396.1:0-2309 GCA_041740065.1 Chthoniobacterales bacterium | reverse complement strand
GCTCTTAGCGGAAAAATCGTCCATTCACGTCATCCTGCTGGGGGGTAACTTACGGGCGAGTTCGCTTTCCTGCACCGGTTGGGCAGCGGAACAAACACTGGATTTTGTGCGGATCGATGCCGCTTATGTGTCCTGTCGGGGATTCGACTCGCAACGGGGGCCGAGTGAGGCCACCGAAGAACAATCGCGTTTGAAGCGGCGCATCGTCGAGCGTTCTGAGGAAGTATGTCTGCTGGCTGACGCCTCAAAAATGGGTCTGTGTTCCAGCTATTTTTTTGCGCATCCTTCAGAGCTTGATCTTTGGATCACTGACAAGCCCCCATCCGACGAGGTACAATCCACGCTCGCTAAAGCGGGACTACGCATCGAAATCACCAATCACCCTAAACCCAACCCAGACGTCCATGAATGAACTCATCGAAAAACTCCTCCGGCTTTCACACGACATCGGTCGTGAAGATCGGCAACTTGCTATCCTAGGCGAGGGCAATACCAGCGCAGACATTGGGGACGGGACGTTCTTTATCAAGGCATCTGGCGGCAACCTCGCAACGCTGGATGCCGCTGGGTTAAGTCGCGTGAAATTTGAGACGATACTTGCGGCAGTGAATGATCCCACGCTGGACGACACGGGAGTGCGCGAAGTGCTGCTTGCGTCGCGGGCAGATGCCGACTCGAAACTTCCATCCGTCGAGACATTCATGCACGCGGTGTGCCTGAGCGATGCTGGCGCCAAATGGATCGGGCATTGTCACCCGATATCAGTCCTTCAAGTCCTCTGCTCTAAGCAGGGGGCTGCTCCTTTTTTGCAACATGTGTTTCCGGATGAGATTGTCGTCTGCGGGCGAAATCTCGCGGTCGTTCCATATATCGATCCCGGCATTGAACTTGCACGATCCGTGCGCGCGGAGTTGCAACGGTTTGATCAAGAATATGGAGGTGCACCCAAAGTGCTTTTATTAGAAAACCACGGCCCGGTCGCGCTGGGACAATCGGAGCGTGAGGTCTTAAATATCCTTCTCATGCTCGACAAATGGGCGCGCATCCTTGTGGGAACTTCGACCATGGGCGGCGCACAGTTTCTGCCCGACGCCACATCCCTGCGCATCGATACGCGTCCCGACGAGCATTATCGTCGCAAAGCCATTGCTGCGCTGGATAACAAATAACTCCGGCGGAACACGGGCGGAGGTACTACCGAGCGACTGACCCGAGCGACGAGGAGAGCGATACAAGATTTTGCCGGAGCGCATGCTCCCAAGCTTGCACAAATGCCTCTGGCGTTCGGGAGGCGACCGGGACTCGCGCAGAGAATGTCTGTTTCATGAGCCGGGTTCCGACACCTGAGTTCGCGAGCCGATGGAGAGCAACTTCCATGGAGATCACTGCTGTGGGGGCGGCAGAATTTCGGAAATCAATGTAGATTTCCGAGACTTCTACATCAACGCGGAGATCGGCAGCTCCCCCCTCGCCCGGCAGAAGCACCCCTGTGAACTGTCTGGAATCGGTCAGCCACGTTCTCACGACACCCGTCATCATTTCCTGTGGCGAACTCAAGAACCGATTGTAAGGATCTGTCTCCCAATCGGAATCCGTAAGACGATAAAGAAAGTTGCCGTAGCCTGACTTGCCAGGAATATCGATGAAACTGATCGAAACCCGACCAGAGATCGTCTGCACTGCCGCGGGCTTACCCGGATCCAACAGGAAAGTATTGCTTGGTTTACGGGCGCCCATGAAGCTACACCCGCCAAGCGCGATCACGGCGGCCAATGCGAGCCCGAGCCCACCCACCGATTTGCAATAATGGTTGAGAGTAGCAATCATTGGCGGCGAGGTGGTTTCTTCTCGAATACACTTGCCGGCTTCGGAGGCCGACTGAAAAACAGACTGGAGGGATCCCGTGCGAGCTCTCCGCTTACGACCCGGAAGTTGTCGGTGATTACCTTCAAGTTCGATAGCGACGCGGCAATGTCATCGCTATTAAACCGCAGTGCGGGTTCCATGTTCCGGAGGATCTGACGCAGTTCTTCGTTGGATCGGCCAACTTCAGTTACCAAATTTTGCGAATCACTGCTGAGTTTTGGAATATTCGCCGCATCCACGGCGGACGATAGGTCCGTGAAGAGCTTCTGCGCTTCCTCACTCAACCTCGGGATATCCGAATCTTTCACGGCAGATGAAAGCTCGCTGAATAATTTTTGTGCATCGGCACTGAGTTTATCGATCTGCGCGCCCGTCACGGTATCATTCAAGTTTTGCAGCAGTGCCACAGTGCCATCGCTGATTCCTTTGATATTGAGCTCTTC
>JBGSMR010000372.1:0-23569 GCA_041740065.1 Chthoniobacterales bacterium | reverse complement strand
TCTGAATACTGACAAAAAAGAAATTGAGTCGGTAACGATCGAACCGGCCACCGAAGATGAAGTCACCCAAACCATCAAAGTGATGGGCGGAGAAGACTGGAAACTCTGGATTGACGCGCTGGCTCAAGCAGGCGTCCTCGCGGACGGATTCAGAACCGTGGCGTACTCTTATATTGGACCGGAGCTGACATGGGCCATTTATACTGATGGAACGATCGGGCGCGCCAAGTTGCATTTGGAAGCCACGGCAAAGGAAATGAACGCCCGCTTTGGATCGGGGACGGCCGTTGTCTCGGTCAATAAAGCACTCGTCACGCAGGCCAGCTCCGCTATTCCCGTGGTGCCGCTTTATATTTCGATCCTCTATAAAATAATGAAGGCAAAGGGGCTGCACGAAGGATGCATCGAGCAGATTTACCGGCTATTCTCAGATCATTTCGGCGCTCCCTCGGGTCCAACGCTGGACGACAAGGGCCGCGTGCGCATTGATGACTGGGAAATGCGCGAAGACGTGCAGACGGAAATCACACAAGTATGGGATGGAGTAACGACCGAAACGATCGACGACGTGTCGGATTTCAGCGGCTACCAGAGTGAGTTCTACCGGTTATTCGGATTCGGAATGGACGGCGTGGATTACGCCGCGGAGACCAACCCGATTCGATCTATCAAAAGCATCTCTTAACAACAGAGCGCTGATGCAAAAACCCTCCCTGAAGCTGCGCGTCAGGGAGGGTTTACAATTTCAATTCTTAAGAAACGCGATCAGGGGCGATAGCGTTCCGGCAGGGCGGCCAGAAGGGTCTCTTTCCCCGCCCGTTCACAATACTCGCTAAACGTTTCGGCTTCCGATTTGTTCTCGGTGTAGGCCCGCAACAGCGAGTCGATAACCACGTCCACGTCAGTGGCCAGGATTTTCCCTTTGAGCAGATCGTTAAAGCGCCGATTCTCGCCCAATCGACCCGCCACGAACATATCGTAGGCATCCACCATCTTGCCATCGACCTTAGTTCTCGCACCACGAAAACCAATATCAGCGATCTGGTGCTGGCCGCAGGATGAGGGGCAACCGCTGAAATGCACGCGGAGCTTATCCTTATACCATCCACTGCGCTGCTCAAGCTGCTCGACCAGCGTGATCATCCGGTTTTTTGTCTCAGCGACGGCGAGGTTACAAAACTCAATGCCGGTGCAGGAAACACATCCTTTGCGGAAATTCGACGGCGCGTAGACCAATCCCAGCGCATCCATTTCTGCCTTCATCGCAGGAAGATTTGCCTCGGGCACGTTCGGAATGATCAGGTTTTGCTTATTCGTAAGGCGGATGGACGCATTTCCAGGCTCGCAAAATTTCGCCGCTATTCGACCTATCTTTGCAAGCACACCGTCACGGATTCGGCCACCAGGCAAGCAGACGCCGACCCAGAATAGACCAGCCTGTTTTTGCGGATGAATACCCATGTGATCTGATTCCTGGTCATGAGGAAAAACAAAATCTGTGTGCGGTCGCAATGAGTAGCCGAGGATCGCCTCAACCTCCTTGGTCATGCGTTCTGCGCCCCAATCAGCTACGAGAAATTTGAACCGCGCACGGTTGCGCTTATTGCGGTATCCTTCGTCGCGATAAATTTCGCTAATCGCCTTGGTGACCGGCCATACCTGCTCGGGCGAAATCCAGATCGGCAAGGTTTGGGCCATGTGCGGAGCGGATGATAGTCCGCCACCTACCTTCACGCCATAGCCGGGTTGACCCTCACTGTTGACGAGACCAAACATCCCGAGGCAGTTGATATCAGGCTGCGAACAATGGAGATGGCATCCGCTAATGGAAATTTTATACTTCCGAGGCAAATTAGAGAAATCGCGATTGTTTGTCAGGTTGCGGTTGATTTCCATCAACTGCGGAGTCGCGTCCAGCACCTCATCGGGATTAATCCCGCTCACCGGGCATCCGCAAACGTTGCGCGTATCGTCGCCACAGGCACCGCTGGTCGTGATCCCCACCTTATCCAGTTGATCAAAAATATCCGGGATGTCTTCGATTCTCAGCCAATGAAATTGAATCGTCTGCCGCGTCGTAATGTCAGAAAATCCATGCCCATATTGGTCGCCTAATTCCGACAACTTGATCGCCTGCTCCGGAGTGATCTGCCCGCCCGGAACCTTCGTCCGCAGCATGAAGTAACCGCCGTCTTTGGGTTTTTGGCGATATACACCATACCACTTCATCCGGTCAAAATCTCCCTCCGTAATCGCGCCAAATCCCAATTTCGCGTAACGGTAAATATCGTGAATGACGTCAAGGCCGTCTTTTTCGAGTTTCAACGCTTCCGCAGGAGGTATCTCAATGAGGCCCTGTTTGATGGCAGCAAAGTTCGGGTTAATATCGATCATTTCTGTCGTTAATTAAATGCGCGACTGCGCGGCTGTCAAGGGAGCTTGCAGATCAAGTCCGGCAGGGTCGCCATTTGCCCATCCGGTCACGACGGCAATCTAGACCCTACGGAACGTCCAATCGTCGGCGGCGTATCTCGATTGCACGAGGGAATTTGCAGCAGATTCCGCGTCGAGGTCCGGGTTCCATGCCACGCATTCGTCAGCGAGATTGGCTGCCATAAGGGACAAAAAATCATCAGTCGGCAGGACGCGTTGGAGCGACCCCTGATATAAAATCCCCACCCGTGATCGCCGCAGGGCGCCGCCGAGGATTTTAGCGTCACCCAGCATCAGGTCCGAACAAACCGGACTTTCAAAACACTGAGGGCCGTTGAGGAAATCCTGCGCGGCAGCAGCGCGAACCTCTGGAGCAATGGGCTTTAGCGCCTTCTCGGCCGCCCGGTGGATCCAGCTGTAAATGGCATGCGCATCCAATTTCTGCTTGAGCGCGTGCGTCGGGAGGGCCAACGCGATCGTGAGGTCCGATCCATGTTCAACGATTCCTCCTCCGGTCCAACGCCGGACCCAAGGACGCTCTCCGGCAAAGGATGCTGCTATTCGGGCAGAAGTCATGGTACCTACGGAAACCGCAGCATGATTCCATCGATACGCCCGCAAACACGGCAACCGCAGGCCAAGCATCAATTCGTCGAAGGCCATATGCTCCGGTGCCTCGCGTCCCACGGTGTCATTCCAAACAAGCAGCCGTTCCAGCCGAAAATTTGTCCGATTGCATTTCATTACCGCCTGAGAGCATTTCAGCCGGCCACAGTTTCGTCAAATTTGGATGTAAACCAGTTTGATTTCGATAGCGGCATGCGATTACACTCCAAAGGACGATGGCAAAACCCGCACTTGGTAAGGGACTTGGCGCGCTGATTAATCCGCGCGTCTCCGCACCCGTCCCCTCCGAGGACGACGGTGAGCGGATTCAAATGATTGGACTCCAGAAGATATTCGCGAGCCCGCTACAACCGCGAACGCATTTCCGGCCGGAACAATTACACGAGCTCGTCGAATCGATCCGCGAGAGAGGAATTATCCAGCCTCTGATTGTCCGCAGTTCGAACGGCAAGTTCGAACTGATCGCCGGTGAGCGCCGCTGGAGAGCCGCCCAAGAGGTCGGCCTTACCGAGGCTCCAGCAATCATCCGGAAAGCCTCCGATCAGGAGGTTCTAGAACTTGCGCTCATTGAGAATCTTCAGCGCGAGGATCTGAATCCGATTGAAGAAGCTACAGCCTATGCCCGTCTTTCGAAGGAATTTGGACTGACTCAGGAGGAGATTTCAAGACGGGTCGGCAAAAGCCGCGCTGCGATTGCCAATGCTGTCCGATTGCTGGATCTTGACGAAGCCGTGCAATCGATGCTTCGCCAAGGACGGGTTTCAGTTGGCCATGCAAAGGTATTGCTCTCACTAAGGACCAAGGAGGAACAATGCCTCCTAGCGGATATGATTCTGCGTCAAGGTGCCTCCGTTCGACTTGCGGAAAAATTGGTGGCGGATCATCAATCCAAGTCTGGACAACCGTCGACAGCTCCCTCCCGTCGACGGAAGGTGGAAGGATTGACTCCTGCGGTCCAACATGTGCAAAACTTACTGCAGCACCGTTTGGCAACCCGCGTCGTAATACACCATGGTGAGAAACAAGGCCACATCACCATTGAGTACTATGGAACCGACGATCTACAACGCATCCTCTCCGAAATCGGAATTGAGTCTGAATAATCCTGCTGCACAATCAGAGCGAAAGGGGGTTTTGCGCAGGCTAGTTGACCTCTTGGACTCTGACTATTTCCCTGAGGGTGCAGATCGCATTAGGGATCTGCCAGAACGCTTCGAGTGGTCACGGGCAGTTCCTTTCATTATTCTGCATCTGGGTTGTCTCGGCGTAATCTGGACCGGATGGAGCTGGACAGCCGTGGCCATTGCCGTCGCCCTGTATCTCATTCGAATGTTTGCAGTGACCGGCTTATATCATCGGTATTTCTGTCACCGGGCATTCAAAACTTCACGTCCGGTTCAGTTTATTTTTGCGTTGATTGGTCTTACAGCGATCCAGCGAGGCCCTCTCTGGTGGGCCTCGGTGCACCGGCATCACCACCGGCATTCTGATGAAGACGACGACGCTCACTCGCCCGTGTGCAAGGGGTTTCTCTGGTCTCACGTCGGATGGCTAACGAGCAGCCGGAACTTTCCGACCAATTACGCAGTGGTGCGCGACCTAGTGAAATTCCCCGAGCTTGTTTTTCTCAATCGTTTTGACCTGATCGGTCCCTTGGTTTTAGCGGGCGCGCTCTTTGGAGGGGGGGAGCTATTGGCTGCCGCTGCTCCGGGTTTGGGCACCAATGGATGGCAATTGGTGGTCTGGGGATTTTTTATCAGCACTGTTTTCCTTTTCCATGGGACGTGTGCAGTCAATTCGTTTGCGCACACACTGGGATCCAAGCGCTACGAGACAAATGACGAGAGCCGAAATAGCCTCATTCTCGCACTGATCACGCTGGGCGAAGGATGGCATAACAATCATCACCACTACCAAGCTTCCGCAAGGCAGGGGTTCTACTGGTGGGAAATTGATATTTCTTACTATGTGTTGAGAGTTCTAGCTGCGCTGGGCATCGTCTGGGACCTCAAAGGAGTGCCGACGTCCGCATACCGTGCAGCCGGAGACCAGAGCGACAAATAGACTTCGCTATGGAGCGCATTGCGATTATTGGCACGGGCATCGCGGGCCTTGGATGTGCGTGGAATTTACGCGATCAAGCCCATTTGACGCTTTTCGACAAGGCTTCCCGCCCGGGTGGGCATACCAATACGGTGACGGTGGAGGAGAACGGGAGATCAGTCCCCATCGACACCGGATTCATTGTTTTCAACAAAGTTACCTATCCGAACTTGTGTCAGCTCTTCGAGGAAACCGGGGTTGCGATTCAGCCGAGCGAGATGTCGTTCAGTGTGCAACACCGACCCGACGGGCTTGAATATAACGGAATGAGCCTAAGGAAAATCTTTGCGCAAAAACGAAATTTGCTGCGGCCGAGGTTTTATGGCCTGCTGAGCCAGATCGGTCGTTTTTTCAAAGTGGCAAACGCCTCCCTAGCTTCAGGTGACGCGACGGGCCTGACGGTGAGGCAGTATGCGGTAGCCCATGGATTTGACGCGGATCTGCTGAATTATTATCTCGTCCCAATGAGCTCGGCGGTTTGGTCCACCCGCCCCAACGACGTTCTTGATTTTCCAGCGGAGATGCTGATTCGCTTCTTTTACAATCATGGATTTCTTGGAGTTCAAACCCATCATCCGTGGTTTACTGTGTCCAAAGGCGCACACACTTACCTCCGGAAGATTTTGTCAGCAACTGGCGAACCGCATCTCGGTGCAGAAATCGTAGAGATCTCTGAAACATCCGATGCTGTTCATCTCCGAGCTGCGGATGGTTATTCCGACCATTTTGATCGCGTGATCGTGGCGACTCATGCAGATGAAGCGTTGGCACTTCTCGCACGGCCGGATGACGAGCAACAGGCCTCATTGCGCCCTTGGCGCTATCAGCACAATGCAGCCACACTGCATACGGACGCATCCTGCATGCCGCGGAGAAAAATCGCATGGGCCTCATGGAACTACCGGATGGAGAATTCGCCCGATGGCAACCTCCGTGCAACGACCCACTATTGGATGAACGCACTCCAACGCGTATCCGAAAAGCAGAACTATTTTGTATCAATCAACGCCCGTGGCTTGATCAAGCCCGAGACAATTCTTTACGAGACAGATTACACCCATCCTGGATTTACATTGGATTCGCTTGCCACCCAGCCTGGTCTTCCCTTGCTGAATTCACGCTCGACGAAACAACGAGTCTATTTCTGCGGCAGCTATTTCCGACATGGTTTTCATGAAGATGCATATTGGTCGGCAGTGACGCTCAGCCGCACGATTTCCGAGCACCTCCGCCAGTGATGAACTCGTGCCTTTACGAATGTACGGTAATGCACAAGCGTCTTCGCCCGAAGACCCATCAGTTCAGCTATCGGATATTTCTGTTTTGGCTCGATTTAGATGAGCTTGCGGAAGTCGAGCGATCTGTTCCGATTTTCTCAGCGGGATCGCCAAATCTTTACAGCCTGCAGGCCGAAGATCACTTCTCTGTCGGAGCACAAACGATTCGAGACAATGTCATTTGCTGGGCACAGTCGCAGGGCGAAACTCGGGAAGTTGCAAACGTGCGTATGCTCACGCTCCCTCGATTCTTGGGATACACCTTCAATCCTATTACCATATACCTCCTCTACGGAGCAGACGGAAATCCGATCACGTCGGTCACGGAAGTGGGAAATACCTTCCGGGAGTTGAAACCTTATCTGGTTCCCGTAGAGGGGAAGCACTTCCATTCGCGCGCAACGAAACATTTTTACGTATCACCGTTCTCAGACCTCGATCTCGCATTCGATTTTAAATATGAAACTCCGTCGGATCGCCTGCGCGTCTGGATCGATGACTACCGGAACGAAGAAAAAGAACTGATCAGCGTGCTCAGCGGGGAGCGACTACCTCTTACCACGGCCAACCTGCTTCATTGCACGGTAAAATATCCATTGATCACGCTGAAGGTGATCACATTGATTCACTGGGAAGCGATGCGGTTGTGGCTAAAGAAGATTCCGTTCCACCTCAAGGAGGCTAATCCAAACCTCCAGCACGGGGTATTTCGCCCCCATCCACCTGTTGCCGCCCGGGCTACGGAGCGCGTCGATCCGCCAAAGTAGACGAAGCCTTCGGATCCGACCGGTGTGTGGGAGCCACAGCCGGATGGACGGTGTTATCGGCAGTCGGGCCTAAACGCCCAGCTTGGCAAGAAGATCCGCTTTCCCTGCGAGACCTACGACTTGATCTTTTTTCTCACCGTTCTGGAAAATGAGAATCGTGGGGATTGCTTGAATCCGGAACTTCGATGCAACACCCGGGCATTCATCGACATTTACTTTGCCCACTTTTACGACTCCAACTTTCTCATCAGCGATCTCGTCGATGAGTGGAGCAATCATACGGCATGGACCACACCACGGTGCCCAGAAATCAACCAAAACGGGGACGGTCGCATTTGCGATTTCCTCGTCGAAGTTTGCGTCGGTGAACTGAATTACATTTGCGCTAGCCATGGGATATTTAGATAGAGGTTACATCCGGGAGGATCGGTTTTTTTTATTGGACCGATACGGTCAAGGTGCTCCGGATTAACGCGAGCACCATGGGCATCGAGAATCATCCTTGCAGGCTACAGAAATTGAACTCCGAGAGCAATCAGCGCAGCGATAAGAGCGGCAGCACCAAGAATCGTAGTCATGGTGTCGGGAGCTTCTGTAACCGGAGCAATATCCGTCATCTTGAAAGAGGATGTCGCGGCAGCTGCGGGAAGCGGGGCTTTCTGCGTCAATTGCACCGTTGCCTGTGGCATCGGCTTGCTCGGCGACGGGGTAACCCGTGCCGTTTCCTTCTTAGCTTCAGGCTTCACTGCGATAGGAGCAGGTGCCGGCATGCCCGCAGGCTTGGGAGTCGGCATCGCAGGTGCAGCAGGAGCAAGCGGTGCGGAGGGGGCCACAGGCGGCTTCAATCCGGCAGGAGCGACAGGTGCAGAAGGCGGTTTTGGCGGAGTGAGGCCGATGGGAGGCGAGGGTGGCTTCAGACCCGCTGGTGGGAGTGGCGCGCCGCCTGCTGGTGCAGGTGCAGGCTTGGGCGGCAGATTAATCATGGCGTTTTCACGCGGATTTCCTGCGGCGGACTGCCCTTCGCGGCGAGGTGGAAGGACGATGCGTACGGTTTCTTTTTTCGGCTCACTCATAAACTCTGGGGTAATCTGTTAAAAAATTGGGATTTCTCAATATTTCTCGCACCTGCGGATATTTTGCAATCTCAAATTCGGGATCTTCTGCACCTCATCGGACAAGTGGGGTATCTTTTTGGAGAGAAGCCGTTTTGCTGGCAGCCCTCACTTCGATCAAATCTTTAGCGATCCTGAGCGCCTCGTTACGCACTGCATCCGGTTCCGGGGCCTTCTCCTTCTCGTCGGTAGCCTCTTCAACTTCCATGTCATAACCCTTCTTTTTGTCGCGATCAAAGGCGACTTGTTCGAGTTTCGGCTTCTCGACATTTTCAAGTGTCAGCTCATATGCGGTCACATCAAATGCCGGGCCACGCTCTTTACGATCTGAAATGCGCGCCTCCTTGCGAGCCGTGTCTGCATCCCGCTCAGACTTCCGCTTCGTGAGGTTTAGTGACACCGTATTGTCTTCAATACGCTGCCGCAACCGCGTCATGTCTTCCAGAATATAGGAAAACTCTGGATCCGATGCGACACGCGCTGCGGATCGGTTCTGGAGTTCTGGCAGCATTGACGCCATCATTGGATCGGTCTCAATGCGCTGTGGGGCGACCTCATCGTAAGGAAGAGCGTTGGGAAGTGCACCTTCTCCAATCTCAGGATTGTCCGTGAGGGATGGGATGATGATATCCGAGCGGACGCCCTCGAGTTGAGTCGAACCGCCCCGCACCCGGTAATACTTATTGATAGTCAACTTCAGAGCGCCAGCATCCGCCGCACCCAAGCTGAATATTGGCATGAAGCGCCCGATATCCAGCATCGTCTGTACTGTTCCCTTACCAAAGGAACGTTCATCTCCAACGACCACAGCCACCCCGTAATCCTGAAGTGCAGCGGCGAAGATCTCACTGGCAGATGCGCTCAGCCGATTCATGAGGACCACAATTGGTCCATTGTAAGCCAGACTGGGGTCGGGATCATTTGAAACACTGACTTTTCCATTTGAATCCTTGGACAATACCACCGGTCCCTTAGGAATAAATAGCCCGGTCAGCTTGATTGCCTCTTCCAACGACCCGCCTCCGTCACGGCGCAGATCAATTACCAATCCTTCGACGTTTTCTTTTTTGAGGCGATTGATCAGTGAAAGGACATCACCGGCAGTACTGACGCCCTCTTCTGCGTTGGCATAGAATGACGGAATCTCGACCCAGCCAATCTTAACGTCCCTGCCATCTTCAGCTTTGATGTCTAGAAGCTCCGCTTTCGCCTTCTGATCCTTCAACTCCACTTTATCCCGTCGGATGGCTATTACCTCGCGTTTGGACGCATCGACCACATTGGCAGGGGCCACTTGAAGTCGGACGATGGTTCCGCGCTTCCCTCGGATTTTCTGGACGACTTTGTCGAGCCGCATGTCGACGACGTCCTCGAATTCGCTTTCGCCCTGCGCAACAGCCACAATACGGTCGTTGACACGGAGGTTGCCTTGCAGATCCGCAGGGCCTCCAGGAACGATCTCGCGCACTTTCGTATATCCGTCTTCAGAATTGAGCACAGCGCCAACACCTTCGAGAGACTTCTCCATTTCAATCCGGAAGCTTTCCAATTCGGACGGACTCATGTAGGTGGTGTGCGGATCATATGTGCGTGCGAGGGCACTCAGGAATCCTGCGACGATCGCTTCGTCATCAAGATCGTTTACATTGCGAAGAATTTGGTTTTGACGCCGCGTGATTACCTTAGGCGGGGCATCAGTTGCATGCTCATTGAGATGTTCTCCGAGCACCTCCGCCTCGATTCGATCTGCCCAGAGCTGATCTGCCTCAGCAGCGTCTTTGGGCCACGGAGATTCCTTACGATCCAGCGCGACCGTGCGATCCGATTTGAAGTCGTATTTCTTATCGGCAAGTTTTAAATTTTTTGCTACGCGTTCCTCCACTCGTTGCTTGTAGCGAGCAAAGATTTCACGCGCAGGGTCAAGATTTCCGGAAAGGATGTGCTGATCCAAAGCACTTTCGTATTTCCGGCGAAATTCTTCGACGTCGGATTCCAGAAAAAATAGCCGGTTTGGATCTAGATCTGCGAGGTAGCGCTCGAAGAGGCGTTTCGAAACGTCAGCATTGAGTGATTGCCGCGAATAATGTCCCTGCTCTAGGAGGCGAGCAACAGACACTGATACTTTATCCATATCTGTCTGGGCTCTCGCCGGGAGAGCAATGGATGTGATGGTCAAGGCAAGGAATATTGCCAAGGTCGAGTTCTTAATCTTCATTGTGTCCTTCACAGAAGCAGACGATTGCTTCAAAATCAAATTACGCATTCCATATATGACCACTTTCTTATGATAAAGTTCGAAGAATTTACAGGCGGCGTCTTTGACACCAACGCATTTCTCCTCCGCGGCCCGACCGGCTGCGTGCTAATCGACGCTCCGCAGGGAGCTGACGAACGTTTTGCGGACGAGCCCATTGTCGCCCTTTTACTTACCCATGGCCACTTCGATCATATTGTTGATGCAGCTGCAATCCAGCGGCGCCATGGCTGCAAAGTAGCGGTGCACGCAGACTCCCGGGCGATGGTGGCTGAACGTGGTTTTTTTGCAAAATGGGGATTCCAACTCGACATCGATCCCGCGCTTCCGGATGTCGACTTGGCAGAATGCAAGTCTGCGGAGTTTGCAGGACTCCACTTTGATCTTCTAAATGTCCCCGGGCATTGCCCAGGCAGTATCTGTTTTTACCTCAAAAGCGAAGCCGTTGTTTTTGGTGGTGACGCGTTATTCGCTGGCGGAATTGGCCGATGGGATCTTCCAGGGGGTAACAAGGCTCTTTTGCTCGAAAAGATTCAAAAAAATCTACTGACACTGCCAAACGAAACGATGGTGTATCCGGGCCATGGTCCCCACACGACAATCGGTCAAGAACGCCAAACGAATCCGTTCTTAACGTAGTTTTATTTCGCGCAACTGCTGCCGATCTATCGATTCACCGGCGACACAGGTCTATTCTTCGTGAACGATCGCGAGGTTCTTGCCTCCAAGCGTCTCTAGGAACTCGCGGGTGGCCCGTTCTGAGAACTGAGGATCTCTGGACTCGATGGCGACGTAAAATTTGTCCTCGGTGACTTTTTTAAACCGCTCCCAGTTGAACATCGGATGATTCCAGCGCGGGAGTCCGTTGAGAATTAGCATCCCGAAAACCGCGGTGAATGCAGATAACAGGATAGTGAGCTCGAACATGATCGGGAAAAATGCAGGCGCGGTCATGATATCCGTCGGCTTTCCAGCCACCACAAGCGGGTACAAAATTGACGAAGGAATAAACTGGAGCGACACAGCCGTAATGAATCCCGTGAGCCCTCCAATGAACACCAAGCGCCCGAGAAAGGATCGACTCAATCCCATGGCATCATCCATCCCATGGATTGGAAATGGCGAGTAGACGTCCCAGCGCTTGAAACCTGCGTCGCGAATTTTCTGCGCGGCTTGATACAGGTCGCGCGCGCTGTCAAATTCAGCGGCAACTGCGAATACGGCAGATTTTTGATCTCCAGCGATGTCCATTAGTGTTTTTCTCCGTAGTGGGGGTCCGCTTCGGGTAGGACCGCTTTCACTTCAAACATACAAATCATCGGAAGGAACCGGATGAAAAGCAGGAACAACGTCATGAACAATCCAAATGTCCCAATAAACGTCAGGATGTCCACGATGCTCGGGTGAAACTGCTGCCATGAACTCGGCAAGAAGTCACGCTCAAGTGTCGTCGCAATAATTACAAACCGCTCGAACCACATCCCGACGTTCGGGAATTGGACGAGAATCCAGACAGCCCACCAATTGTGTCGGCACCACTTGAACCAGAAGAACTGCGGGGCGATGACGTTACAAGTCATCATAACCCAATAGTTCCATCCGGAGGGGCCAAATGCACGATTCCAGAAAGCAGCCTGCTCATACGGGTTACCGCCATACCAGGCAATGAACAACTCCATGAGGTATGCATAACCCACGATCGATCCTGTCAGCAGGATGATCTTACACATCTTATCCACGTGGCTCGGGGTGATCAGGTCCTTTAATGAAGGCCAAATCGCTGCCGCTGGTATCATCAGGGTTAGCACCATCGCGAAGCCGCCAAAAATAGCACCTGCCACGAAATAGGGCGGAAAAATTGTCGTGTGCCATCCCGGGACAACGGACGTTGCAAAGTCAAAAGAAACGACCGAGTGCACCGATAACACAAGCGGAGTGGAGAGGCCCGCAAGCAGCAAATACGCCATCTCGTAGTGACGCCATTGGCGGTTTCCACCCCGCCATCCGAGTGCAAAAATCCCGTAGAAGAACTTTTTGATCTTAGAAGTGCAACGATCCCGGAGGGTTGCGAGATCCGGAATAAGACCTGTGTACCAGAAAAGAATGGACACAGTGAAATACGTGGACACCGCGAAGACGTCCCAAAGGAGCGGACTGCGAAAGTTTGGCCAGATTGCGTTTGCATTCGGCACGGGTGCCAGAAACCACACCATCCAGACACGTCCCACGTGAAGAGCCGGGTAGATCCCGGCGCACACCACCGCAAAAAGCGTCATCGCTTCTGCGGCACGGTTAATGGAAGTTCGCCATTTCTGGCGGGTGAGAAACAAAATCGCCGAGATCAGCGTGCCCGCATGACCAATACCGATCCAGAACACGAAATTCGTGATATCCCATGCCCAACCGACGGGATGGTTATTGCCCCACACACCGACACCCGTCGAAATGAGGTAGGCCAGCATTGTGAAACACATGAGCATGAGCGGAACGGTCACGCCCATGGCGAGATACCACCAAGTCGGGGTTCTCGCTTCGACAATGGAACTGATATAGTTACTAATCCACCCCATCGTGCGCTCGTTTAAAACGAGCGGGGGCCGCACTACGGTGCTTCCGGTTTCCGCATGCTTGGCGGGATCAATCGTGGCTGTGCTTTCTGCCATAAAATTCAATTAATGGTGAGCCGCGGGGGCAGGGCTTCCGTGGGGGTCGATAGCGCCATGGGGCGCTTCGCCATGAGATTCTCCGTGGTGATCGGGCGTGTTGATGTTACCGACGAGATCGGCACCTGGCATTGCCGGATTCGGGTTCTTGATTCGAGCGAGGTAAGTGATCCGAGGACGTGCGTTCACGTATTTCAACATGGTAAATCCGCGCGGGTCTTTCCGGAGCTTGGATACCAAGCGATCCGGGTTATTTTCATCGCCAAAAACGATGGCCTCGGAGGGACAAGCCTGCTGACAGGCAGTCTTGAAGGGCGCTACAGGGACCTTTGACTTGTCGGATGCACCCGCCTTGACCGTGCGCGCAATCTTCGCTTCTTCAATGCGCTGGATGCAGAATGTGCATTTTTCCATCACACCGCGCATGCGCACAGTCACGTTAGGGTTTTTGCTCATCTTCAGGCTGTCCGCCATTCCTTTGGGAGCAAGAGGTCCGAAGTAGAGTTTATCAATCGGGCGCTGATTGTAATCGAAATAGTTAAACCGGCGGACTTTCCACGGGCAGTTGTTCGCACAATATCGCGTCCCGATGCAGCGGTTGTAGGCCATCAAATTGAGCCCATCTTCACTGTGGACCGTCGCGTTCACCGGACATACCGTTTCGCAGGGAGCATTTTCGCAATGCTGACAAGTGATCATCTGCGCAACCATTTCGGGATTTTCGAGCGAACTCTCAGGGCTCGCAAAATACCGATCGATACGAATCCAAGCCATATCGCGACCACGGATCACTTGATCCTTACCTACGACGGGCACGTTATTTTCCGCTTGGCAGGCAACTAAACAGGCATTGCAACCATTACAAACATTGAGGTCGACTGTCATCGCCCACTGCTCCTTGGCCATCTGCTCCGGCTGGAACAGAGGATTATTGTAGATCGAAATCTCCGGCGGCAAGTGGGCATCCATGCCCATATTCAAGGCAAAGGTGGGATTTTTCTTGAACCGATCGAGCGTGCCTTCCCGGAAGAGATCACGTCCTTCCATGGACTGATGTTCCTGCGGGCGGGCGAGTTTGTATTTCGGACCGCGCGTGGCTTTCACGCTGACTCCCTTCCGGAATCGCGGGGTAGCCACCGTTCGCAGGGGATAGGCGTCAAACCCCACATTCTGCATAAGGGCCGAGACATCTTTACGGCCATAACCAAGGGAAATCGAAACCGATTTATCCGCGTGCCCTGGCGCAATAAGCGCCGCGCACTCAAGCCGGGTATCTCCAGCCACGATTTCCACCATGTCTCCGTCTTTAATTCCCAATTCGGCTGCGTCAGCGGGGCTGACTAGCGCTGCGTTGTCCCAGGTGAGCTTGGTGACAAAGTCCGGGGTCTCTTGAAGCCAGGAGTTATTGGCATAGCGCCCGTCATCCACGCTGCTGCTTTTCAAGAAGACAACCTCGGCACCATCAGCGGGAGAGGGTTGATAAGCAGCAATGCCAGCGGTAATTGCCCCGGTATTGAGGCTCAATGCGGCAGCAGGGAAAGCAGACTCCGCGAGGAATCCGGTGCGCACATATTCATTCCACGCCAAGTCCAACGCTGTTCCGGTTGACCCGACACGTTGTTGAAACGTTTCGCGCACGATTTCAGGCCCCTCTGATCGCGGGCGCCCAAGCAGTTGCGATAGAATATCCAGCTGCGAAACGCCATTCCAAAGCGGAAGGATCATGGGCTGGATGGATGTGTGCGTGCCGTCTAGTGTCCGGGTGTCACCCCATGTTTCGAGATAGTGAGCAGCAGGAACAGCCCATTTGCACATTTTCGACGTTTCATCCTCGTAAAGCGAAAGATGGATGCTTGTTGGCATCGCCGCGAGGAGCTCCGCAAATTTGAGATTTGCTGGTGCGTTATAAACCGGATTCCCGCCCAAAATAATGAGCGTTTGCACACTATTGCTTGAAAGGGCCGCCGCAAGGTCTTCGATCGTGGCAACCTTCGGCGCTGCGCCTGTATTATAGCCAAGAAGCGTGGTTCCTAAACTGCCGAGGGCACCATTAAGAGCGTAACCGAGGGCTTGAACCGGCGCCGGTTGCTCACGACCGACCAACACAAGGGCGCGACCACTCGCACTTGCCAAATCTTTGGCGCATTCGGTAATCCAAACTTCGTCGAAGGTTGTGGTTCCCGCAGGGAATGCAGAAGCCGCTGAAGACAAAGCCGAATTACCCGTAAGCGAGGCAACCTGAACAGAAACCGCGGCCAAAAACGCGCCAATGTCACAAGCGCGGACACGCAGGCGGTGATCAGCTAATCCCCCTGTCGAGGTATAATGGTTTTCGACCACATAAAGACGATTCATCCCGCGGCCCTCTTGCTCAGGCTTGCGGCGTTGATAAAAAGCCTTCGTGAAGGAGGGCCCCGCTTCCGTGCTATCAAGAAAATCTGAATCCAGCGCGAGGATGACATCTGCAGCCTCAAAATTGGGTCGCACGCTCGTCCCGTCACCAAATGCCGCAACCACGGCTGCCGTCGATTCGCCCGTGGCAAGTGGCTCGTATTCAGCCCAAATCATCCCGGGAAAAGCAACCTTAAGTTCCATGCGCAGCCGGTCTCTTGACGGGGAATTAGCGGAGTCTGCTAGCACGGCAAGACCCTCGCCCCGTTGCCGAATTTCTCCAATCAAGGTGTCAAAGCTAGCCGCATCCGTTGATGCTCCCTCGCGTTTGATCGCCTTTAGCCGGTTCGGATCATAGAGGTCGAGCACGCTTGCTTGAGCAAATACATCCGTTCCGCCGTTGCTGTAAGGATGCAGCGGATTGCCCTCGACCTTGGTGGGACGGCCATCGGAAGTCGTCGCAATTAATGGAATCGCCCCCAATCGAGTCGGCATGGCGGTGGCATAATAAAGAAACTTTCCGGGTACAGTCCATTCGACTCCCTGCGTCAGAGGCACAAGGAACGACGGCGGTCGGCGGCAACCTGTAAGTCCCACCCCGGCGAGCGCCATTGACGCGCCCATGAGTTTGAGAAAGTCGCGTTTCGACAACCCACTCTCGTCATAGACTGCAGCGCCCGCGGGAAACTCCCGCTGGAGGGTTTCTTCAAACTCCGGCGTATTCTGGAATTCCTCCATAGAACGCCACATCGTCGGGCGTTCTGGCCGGGACGGATGGTTGATGATCTTTTTCATCGGTGGCATCCTCCGCAAGTGACAGGAGGATTCACATCCCACTCTTGTTTAAACTTCATGCCTATTTCTCGCTGGGTCTCTCCAGCAACTGGCTTCCACTTCATATTGTAAATTTCCTCCGGAGGACGAAGGTGGTTTTCAGGGGCTCTGTGGCACTCCAAGCACCATGCCATGCTTTGCGGTTCGTGCTGGTAAACAACCGGCATCGCGCTGACGTCCCCATGGCAACTGTAGCAACTCACGCCGCGGTTCACGTGAACCGCATGATTGAAATACGCGTAATCAGGCACTTGGTGAATACGCGCCCATTGCACGGGCCGTCCGGTTTTCCAGCTTTCGACCACAGCAGTGAGCTTCGGGCTGTCGTATTTGATTTTCCCTTCACCATGACATCCAATGCAGGTCGCTGTCGTGGGGACATTCGAGTGTGATGCGACTTCCACGAAACTATGGCAATACCGACAATCCATCCCCAACTGTTCCACATGGATCACATGCGAAAAAGGAACTGGCTGGTCAGGCTCATAACCCACACGGGTGTACTTCGGAGTAAAATAATACCAGATGCCAGCCACTAACGTGGTGACGATGACAGCGATGCAGATCGTCAGCTTCAGTGGAAGCCAGTTTATCCATTTTGGAAAAAAATTCGCCATAGCTATCGGATCAAGGCTGGAACACCAGAGTCAGTCGGGTTGCGTGAGAAAAACACAAAATCATATACGAACGTCGCAACGCTATTATTAAAAAATCTAATATCAATCACATTTTGGGTAATTTGTCTCGTGCGGCAGACTGCGGGCGCGTCGACCCAAGCAACTTGCAAAATCCCCTTCGCGAATGTCAATAGAATCGATAGATTTTTCTCAATGAAATGCATCCGCCAGTTTACCGTCTTCGCCATTCTCGCGTTATCGCTATGTCTCCCTGCGTTGGCAAAAGGCCCGCAGCCGCGGCTTCCGGCTGTAACCTTGACTATTGCAGGAGTAACAGTGGAAGCGGAAGTCGCTGACCAACCCGAAACACGCAAGACGGGGATGATGTTCCGAACGGAAATGGGAGAAAACGAGGGAATGTTATTTGTAATGGATAAGCCGGGACCGGCGTCGTTTTGGATGAAGAACACGTTGATTCCACTGTCGATTGCCTACATCAACCAGACGGGGATGATTCTTGAAATTTACGAGATGCAGCCCGAGGACGAAACTGCAATCCAGAGTCGGTTTTCCACAATCGTCTACGCCCTGGGGATGCCCGGCGGCTGGTTTCAGCGGCAAGGCATCCAGCCCGGATCGCGTATTTCTGGCCTGCCTTCTATCCCTTGAGGTCCTCTCCGCTAACGGCATTGCTGATGACGAACTTTTCAGGATGGAATGACGGGTCTGAGCGGAATGTGAGACGCCCGGCGTAGCGGCGCTCAATATCGATCAAGAGTTCCTCATCGGCCTCTCGAAGGCGGGCCAGCAGATCCGGGTGCACGGCGACCTTGATCTCGTGAACATCCGCTTGGTGTTTTTTCATTACCGAATGGAGGGCGCGCTGAAGTTCCACGCTCATGGTCATTGGGCTCTTAATTAATCCCCTCCCATTGCAATACGGGCAGGTGATGAATTGCGAACTAGCAAGACTTTCCGCCGCCCGCTGCCGCGTCATTTCCATGAGACCGAGCTGTGAAATCGGGAGCACGTGGGTCCGAGCCTTATCTCGCTTGAGCCGATCCCGCACCCGCTGATAGACGGACTGCTGATCCTTGCGGCTTTTCATATCGATAAAATCTCCCACGATCAACCCGCCGATATTCCTCAGCCGAAGCTGACGTGAAATCTCATCTGCGGCCTCAAGATTGGTCGTGAGGATTGTTTTATCCATGTCCTTACCGCCTTTGTTCCGCCCCGTATTCACGTCGATAGCAATCATCGCCTCGGTTTCGTCGATCACGATATACCCGCCACATGGCAACCAAACCTGCCGGTGAAACGCGGCATCAATCTGAGGTTGGACACCAAAAAAGTCGAAGATCGGCTGCACGCCGCCGTAATGATGCACGCGTTTTTTAGCTCGCTTAGAAATCTGCTCGATGAGTGTTTGCATGCGCTCGAAGGCCACCAGATCGTCAACCAATACTTCATCAACCTCATCAGTGAGAAAATCACGCACCGTGCGATCAATAAGGTCCGGCTCATTAAAGAGCACTGCAGGCGCTTTTTTTTCTTCCATCCCTTTGGCAATTTCATCCCATTGGTCTAGAAGCAGACTGAGATCACGAACAAAATACCGCGCGCGCTGGTCCTGTCCCGCAGTACGCATAATCACTCCCATACCTTCGGGTAGATCGAGCTCACGAAGAATTTTGCGGAGCCGGTCACGCTCTTTGGGGTCATCGATCTTGCGGGAGATACCGCATTGATCATTGAACGGCATGAGCACAAGATATCGGCCTGGCAGGCTGATATTGGTCGTGATCCGTGGACCTTTATTGCTGATTGGTCCCTTGCTAACCTGCACAATGACGTCAGCCCCGACAGGATAGATGGTCGGAATATCTTTGGCGGTGATTTTTTTCTTTTGAGCCTTCCCTCCACCGTCACCACGGGACACTTCTTCAACACCGCTGTCGAGCGCAGCCGGGATGGCATCCCAGAAGTGCAAGAAAGCATTTTTCTCAAATCCGATATCAACGAACATCGCCTTGAGCCCGTGTTCGATATTTCGGACTTTTCCCTTATAGATTCCACCGACAATATTACGGTCGGTTTCCCGCTCGATAGTATACTCTTCGAGGCGATTATTTTCCATCAGCGCCACCCGTTTTTCGAGTTTTTCGCAGCTGACGATGAGTTTGGTTCCGGTCGGTTTACGGCCCAGACCGAGGAGACGTTTCACAATTTCGAACATGATATAATAATATTACCGTCCGGCAGACCCGGACAGCAGAAGGTTTAATTTTGGGATGCATCTTCATCGGCGGAACGGACGTCGCGGTGGAGGCGCGGAACGCTCCGGACTCTCCCGCGGTTTTCGGTCCCCGCCTTGGTTGAAGAAATTGAGTAGGCCCTTGCGTTCCCGCTCGGGTTTTTGCACGCGCCCGCGTTCGTCGGGTGCGTCGCGAATCGATGGTGCTGCAACCGCAGTCGCCGCACGTGCAGGGTCCGGCTGCTCGACCACTTCGGTCGTTTCCGGATCCGCTGTAAGAGCTGCAGGGATATCGCGACCGAAATTCACACTTTCAACAAATTTCGCATTCCCCACGGCAGGGTCCAGGCGGGTCAACAAAAATGGCTCCTCCGCTTGATCCAAAGCAAAGGATTCCTCTAGGATCTTCCCAGCGATGGGAGCCGCGACACCGCCGCCGGATTTGGCACCCTCTACCATGACACATACGGCGTAGCGAGGGTTGTCATAAGGGGCGAATGCCATAAACCACACCCGGTTGTCTGTCTTGCCTTGAAACTTAAACTGCGCGGTCCCTGTCTTTCCAGAAACCCCGAGGTCTTTGATCGCCGAAGCGCGCCCCGTGCCGCCGCCTTCATTGACCACTTTCCACATCCCCCGGCGAACATGTTCAAAATCCGCGGGATCAATCCCGCCATCGGTAATGAGATTTGATCGGATCTTGGCTGGCTCTTCCAGCACGACTTCTCCGGTCGGAGAGACCACTTTATCAACGAGGCGCGGATAATAAACCGTACCTCCATTTGCAACTGCGGCCGTGACCATCGCCATTTGGAGTGGAGTTGCCAGAACGAACCCCTGACCAATGGACGTATTCGCGGTGTAACCATCGCGCCAGCGGTCATTCGGATGGCGGTTAGAAAGCCAATCCTTACCGGGCAAAATCCCTGGAGACTCGCCGGAAAGAGGGATTCCGGATTGCTGCCCTAGCCCCATGAGATTGCCAAAAAAGGTAATATCATCAATCCCTGTCGCGATGCCGTAGCGATAAAAGTAGCCATTGCAAGAGACTTTAATCGCGTCCATGAGGCCAAAAGTCCCGTGCTTCTGGCTGTGGCACTTCATAAATATATTGCCAAAAGCAATCCCCCCACCGCATGGAAAGCTGCGGTCGCCAGTGCCGCCCCGCAATCCCGCAATCGCGATGGGGATTTTGTATGTGGAGCCGGGTGCATAGGCGCTCGTGGCGCGGTTGAGCAATGGATTCGTTGTGTCTTGATTTAACGCAGCCCAGTCCGCCGCAGCGATAGAAGGAATGAACATATTTGGATCAAATGAGGGCACCGAAGCCATCGCCACGATGCCACCCGTATTCACGTCCACGACTACAGCCGCGGCGCGCCCGACAGCCCGCAACGCCTGCTCCGTGATGAACTGGATGCGCGCATCGATGGTGAGAAACACACGGTTTCCTGGCACAGGCTCGATCAGTTCAACTTCCTCTTCCAGAATCTTCCCTTTCACGTCGCGCTGGAGCACGCGCACACCCGCTTTGCCGCGAAGGTAATCATCCATTGCCAGCTCAATTTGCGCCTTACCCTCGACGTCGGGCTGATAAAAATTGAACTTCTTCGCCTCCTCGCGATCAATTTGCTGCGGAGCACCGACGTATCCAAGGATGTGCGCGGCCAGAGAACCATACGGATAATGGCGCACCGGCTTTACGTCGGCCTTGAGCCCCGGCAAACCCAAGTTGCTTTCGAGGACGCGCGCCATGGTATCAAAATCCAGGTCCTGCCGATACGTGTAAGGAATCAGCGTGTCATTGCGATAATGCACTTGTAACCGCTCGGCATTGTAATCTTGCTCCAGATCCAGCTCACGCAGGCGTGGGATGATTGTCTCATTGACCACTTCAGCGATGTCGGTTTCTTCGCGCTCTTCGGCCATTCCGCGGACGATGATCCGGTGTTTCTCCTTCCGTTTCGGAAGCGACCCGTGTTCGTTGCGGTACGAAGCAACGATGTCTGGCAAATAGAAATCTAATTCGAAGCTGGCGCGATTTTCAACCAACGCAATCCCATTGCGATCCATGATCTCGCCCCGCACCGCAGGAAGTCGCACTGATACCTGCGAGCGACCCCGCACTTTGGCGGTATACTCGTCCCCACGCGCGACCTGCACCCACCAGAGGCGCGCAACCAGTCCCGCCAAAGCAAGGAGCGTGAACACGCCCATTGCGATGATCCGGATTTGATAGGAGCTTTTTTTCATCGCTAGATCTCCCGCAAGCGTTGAAATCCGGTTCTCCGTCCCAGCACCAGCGTGAGGGCAAACCAGAACACTGGCGCCACAAACAACGTGATTATCCCGGGCCCTAAGATCTTCCACGTGACGGCGCTGCTGTAGAAAAATCCGCCCTCTTCCATCCGGCGGAAGGTAATCATCGCGAACTGCAATGCAGGCAATAGGACAGCAGTGGACGCACTCATAAGGGTATGCAATTCCCAATGTCCGCGCAAAACCAGCGGGCGCAAGCCCTGACAAATCAATCCGACCAAAAGATAGAACAGCACGGACCATCCAAGCCCGATCTCAGCACTTCCACCAACCACCTGCACAGTTGCGAAATCACACATGAGACCAATCGCAACCGTGAGGACAAGCATGAGAGGGAAAGGCACGATCATTGCGCCGTAGCAAAAGACTACGGGGATCAAGTTCACCCGGGCGTCGCTAAGAAATCCCATCGGCGGGATAAACTCCTGCATCACAAGCAAAAAGAACGCCCCGACGACAAGCCCAAGAACTGTCAGCGCATCCCTCATCTCTCCCCCACAATAACAAAGGAATCCGAGAGTGTAGAGAAATCGACGGCCGGCGTTAGAATTGCCTGGCCATCCAATTCACGCTGCCGAAAACTTTTGACCGTTCCCACAAGCAGACCCGAAGGAAACACTGCACCCACCCCTTGGGAATAGATTTTCTGCCCCGGCTGGAGATTTGCATTTTTCGAGAGAAAATTCATTTGAAGCTCCGGTTCTTGAGAATTTTGCACCCGGACTCCGCTCACGATTCCCTTCTCACGAGATCCCTCCACGTAAGCGCCGATCTTGCAATTCTCGTCGGTGATCAACAATACGATCGCCTCATTTTTTGAGACCGTGGTCGTCTTTCCGACGATGCCGATATCTGTGATCACGGTGGATTCGGCTTCTACACCATCCTCAAAGCCGCGATTGATTTTAATCGTGTTCCACCAAGTCGACGCGTCACGCGTGATTACCCGCGTCGCCACGAGCCGAAACAACGATCGCTCGCGAAAATCCAACGCCACGCGCAGGCGGTTGTTCTCGATCTCCATGTCACGGAGAATCTGATTGGAAGCGCGAAGTTCCATGTTTTCCGTCACTAACCGTCGGTTGTCCGCCTCGAGCTGATCCAGCGTCTTCAACCCCTGCCCCATCGCTCCGATGCCTTGCTGCACAGCTGCACCACCCTTAAGGAAAGGGGATAGCCACGATAGGAACCCGGACTGCGCGCCAACTATCGATCCGGCTCCGAGCATGGTGAGCCCGATCGCCAGCACTGCAACAACCACAGCAAGGATAATGTTGACTTTCTTCATAGGCGGTTATGAAACCTCCGGATTCCCATCTCCCTCGCCTCCGACACACTGCGGAGCCGCCGGATGTGCATCCGGCGTGGAATCAATGGTGCGATGTGTGACGATCAGAGGATGCGACAGCACGAAGGAATTTCAGTTCCTGGAGCGCGCGGCCGGTGCCTTCTGCGACAGCGCTAAGCGGATCTTCCGCAACGTGCACCGGAAGACCGGTTTCCTCGGCCAACAAGCGGTCCAGCCCACGAAGCAGAGCACCTCCACCAGCCAGCACCATACCACGGTCGACAAGATCCGCGGATAGCTCGGGCGGACAACGCTCCAGCGTGATCCGGACGGAATCAACGATCGTGGAGATCGGCTCCATGAGTGCTTCCCGGACTTCCTGAGAGGTAATCGTTATGGTCTTGGGAAGTCCCGCCACGAGGTCCCGGCCTTTCACTTCCATGGTGGTCTCTTTTTCCAACTTATAAGCGGACCCTATTTTGATCTTGATGTCCTCGGATGTGCGTTCGCCAACCATCAGATTGTAGGCGCGCTTCATATATTGGGCGATCGCCTCATCCAACTCGTCGCCAGCGACGCGAACACTCCTGCTGAAAACAATCCCGGAGAGTGAGATGAGTGCAACCT
>JBGSMR010000366.1:0-12077 GCA_041740065.1 Chthoniobacterales bacterium | reverse complement strand
CTGCCTTTGACCTAATTGCGCTCGTGGACTAAGGTGATTCGCGAAATGAAGCAACCGGATGAGAGATCGATCGAGCAAGCGTGGCGCAAGTCGCGGATTGCCGCGCGGATTCTGCGCCGGGCAGACTCTGGGCATTCAAGCAGTCGCGATGTCCGGCTTGGGGCTGCGCTCGGAAACGACCCTGCTGTCACGCCGCGACTTATCCACCAAGCACTCCATGGATTTCAACTCCGCGACGCCCGATTGGAGCACGCCCGCAGGCAGACTCCTTGAAAAGCTGGCGCAAACGCTGCCGCCAACGCCTTCTCGCGTAATCATTGTCTTTGGGTCCGCACCATTGCAGATCTTTCTGGACTCAGGATTCCTGAGCCAAGACTGCGACCTTATCGGAGACGAAACCCTGGCCTCTTTCTGCCTCGGGTTGAGCCTCCCTTCTGCCCTAGGAGATTTGTCGTTCCAGATTTGTGACCCGCTGACATTTCGCTCCACCGCCAATTGGGAAACCCGCGCCGTGCGACACAAGCTTCACGGCCATACCTTCGTCTTCCCTCATCCATGGGATATCCTGGTAAGCAAAATCGGACGCCTTGAACCAAAAGACATCGAAGCATTTCGACTCGTGATCCGCAAAACAGGAGAACCAACAGCGGCGCAATTTAAGAATCACCTGCAATTGGCTGTTGATTTGTACCGTCCAAGTTTTGATGAAGAACAGGCGAGAGACTATGTCTTGCAAACGCAGCACCTCTGGGCGGAGGTCTTCGAGGAAATGATCGACGTGCACGCCGAAATCATTCGCCCTGCGGTTCAGCGCCGAAACCGGCAGTATGAAGCAGACAGCGGAGAACCAGCCGACAAAGAACGCCTCAGAGGCTTAGGGGACGACTCCGGGAGCAACGACGCGTGACACGACGCCGCGTGGCACAACATTTCCAGTGTGTGTGAGTTTTCACCATGAAGCTCAGGAAGAGCATGAAGAAAGGGCGGGAACGACGGCTCAGACGAGAATGCTTGTTCTAACCGCAGATTGACGCGGAGTTTCGCAGATCAATGCTGCATCGCGCAAAGAGAGCATGAGGAAAGAACACATACGATCCTGTCCATCCTGTCAAAAAATCGTATTGCTTCGCGCGCTGCAACGGATGCAAAGCAACGGCCAGGCCTCTCAAACGCATCCCAAGCGGTCGACTCGGTAAGATGCTCGATGAGTCTCTTTTGACACGCTGGCATAAATATGCGTTTGTATATTTTATGCGAACTACCGTTGAAATCCGAGAGGCGACGTTCCGCCGAACGAAAGCCTTGGCGGGTCTGCGAGGGATCAGCTTGAAAGAGCTGATCAACGAGGCGTTGGAGAAAGAGCTGGCCCGGGAGTCATCGACGCTTCCCCCGGTGCGGCACCGCGTTCGGCTGCCCCTCGTCTCCTCGTCGTCACCTGGGAGTCTGCTTTTGAACTCCGACCGCATTCAGGAGATATTGGACGAAGAGGATCGGGATGCATCTTCCTGACATCAACATCTGGCTTGCGCTTGCCTTCGAATCTCACGCGCAACACAAAGCGGCGAAAGAATGGTTCGATGGGACGCACGCGGAATCGTGCGCCTTTTGCCGACTAACACAGATAGGATTTCTAAGACTCGCGACCAACCCGAAAGCTTTTCCAAAAGAAGCTGTCACGATGGCGGGGGCTTGGGATCTTTACGATGCGTTCGCATCCGATGAGCGAGTGGTATTCGCAACCGATCCCATCGGAATCGAAAAGTATTGGCGTACGTTCACTTCGACAAAACAGTTTTCCCCAAAGGTGTGGAATGATGCGTATCTCGCCGCCATCGCCGTTGGCGGCCAAATGAAGCTGGTCAGCTGCGACGGAGGCTTCTCCAAATACGGGGGCTTGGAGCACCTCACGCTGGGTTCCTGACGTAGCACATGCTTCCAGCTTGTGACCCACCCTGGCATTCAATTCACTTTTTTGAAACTGGAAAGCGGAGCATCGGCGCGCGGGGACGCGCGAGGCAGCCTGCTTGGGAAAGCAGCCCGAAGGGCGACACTCGCGGGCGGCGAGGGAGGCAAAGCTGAAAGCTGAATAAAATCCCTGTCCTGTCCATCCTGTCAAAAAATCGTATTGCTTCGCGCGCTGCAACGGATGCAAAGCAACGGCCAGGCCTCTCAAACGCATTTCAGCTTTGCTGATCCTTGCTTTTGCTTTACCGTCCTTGCATGAAAGCGATGCCGCCGGAACCCGGTTTAGAGCGTGCGGACTCCTTCCCATGGACCGGAAGGCTAACGGAAATTGCGCAGACGATCGCAGACCGACTCGGTCGAACGCTAAACGCGGACGCCGTTTGGATGTTTGGTTCGGTAGCCCGGGGCAACAACGATGCAGATAGCGACATCGACTTGGTAGCGATCGTTCCCGACTCCTCGCATCCGCGCTACCGTCGAGCGGTGGAAGCATTGCGGCTGGTCGCGGACATTCGCGCGCCGAAAGATGTCATTGTGCTGACCCGTAAAGAATGGGCGAGTCAGGCGAAAGTACGCGCCTCGCTCGTGAACACGATTCTCCGTGAGGGCAAATTGCTTTATGGACGCTGACAAGCAACAGCTCATTCGTGCTTGGATTAACAAGGCAGCCAGCGATCTGGAGACGGCGGAGATTCTTATTGAGGGCACAAGAAAACGCCTCGACACAGGCGTATACCACTACCACCAAGCGGCCGAGAAAATGCTGAAAGCCCTCTTAACCGCAGGCGATATCCCATTTCCAAAAACCCACAACCTCCAAGAATTGCTTCTCCTCGCACTCCCGGTTGCGTCAGATCTCGCAACACTCAGCGATGCGGCGATTGAACTCACTCCCTTGGCAACGGAGTTTCGGTATCCAGGTGATGAGTTCGAACCGTCGTCCGAAGATGCCGGAGAAGCACTACAAAAGGCTCGTCGACTCTTCCGTGCAATCGCGGCTGAGCCATCCATAAGAAACGTCAGCTATCCGAATGCGTCCGAGAACAATCTCTTGAAGTAGTCGCAGAGAAAACACTCCCTATCTCAAAGTATATAGCCTTTTTGCCTGCTCGGAATTCATCGCGCGAAGGACGCAAGGATCGCAAAGAATACCGTAGCACACGCTTCCAGCGTGGGACCCACCCTGGCATTCAATTCACTTCCCTGAAACTGCAAAGCGGAGCATCGGCGCGTGGGGACGCGCGAGGCAGCCTGCTTGGGAAAGCAGCCCGAAGGGCGACACTCGCGGGCGGCGAGGGAGGCAAACCTGAAAGCTGAATAACATCCCTCCTGTCCCTCCTGAAAAATCCTGTCAGTTGCTGCGTTCGCTACCACTCAACTTACCCTATCGGGCTGCTTTTCAAGCAGGCTGCCCCGCGCGTTCCCACCCGCCAATGGTCTGTCGAAAAATATTCCGCCCGTATGCATCCAGCGTCCTTTTTTTCTCAGCCTGTGAGCAGCAGTCCGCTGCCGTCACCTCCCCGAAATACTACAAACAAATGCGTGCCGACGAGGAAAAGGCAGAAAAAAAAGAGCCCGCCGACACCACCCCGCCGACGTATTTTAACAACTAGTTCTGGGCTTCTTTTACGCATCGCGATTATTGTGACGCGTTAGAAATATACTGACTCAAGAAATTTCCGAGTTCCTGAAAGAGCTGCTCCGGCTCCAGACGAGTCAAACAATACGGCTCTGGAAATTTGCAGTAGTCAAAACAGGGGTGGAAATCGCAGATATCCCGAATGGCAACATGGTTCTTCGGGCCATACGGCCTGAACCACTCTGGCTTTGTTGGTCCGAAAATGGCAAATACAGGAACGCCCACTGCGGCAGCAATATGTGCGGGGCCACTGTCATTGCACAGAAAAACTGTCGATCGTGCCGTCAACTCCACCAATTGATCGATAGATAAGTTCGAGTGAACGCGATCCACTATTTCTCCGAGTTCAACCCCGAACCCATCGGGCTCCAGAATTAACTCCACCTCCGCGTGGGTGATTCGCTTGATCTGCTGAATCACCGCTTTCCAATACGCCAGAGGCCATCGACGCACCGCGATTCTTGCGCCGACATGGATCATGATCCGTGGCAAATCCTGAGTATCTGCTCTCGGCGTTTTGGGTAATGTGGGTGAGAGCAATTTAAAGTCTGTTTTCAGGGCCTGCGCAGCGATCCGGCTCCAAGTTTCCACCCGGTGCTCCATGGCCGAGTAGGGCAGGGTTTCACTCAAAAAAATCCGGGATGCCCCGCGTGGAATGCCTATCCGTCGCCTAGCACCTGATAGAAACATGATGAAGTGATCTCTGGGATCCCTTCGAACCGAGGCCACCACATCGAAGCGCTGGTACCGCAGCGACCGAATCAATCCAGCGAGTTGCAACCAAGGCCATTTCCAAAGCCGGTACTTCTCGACGAACGCGGTCCACGGGGCATCAATGACTTCCCAATTCACCCCGGGAAATTGCCTCTCCAGCAACTGTTTGGTTCCCGGTTTCGCGACCACGGTCACTTGTGCGTTGATCGCCTCCAACTGGTGCAAAAACCCGGTGAGGAACACACTGTCTCCAAGCCCCCAGAATTCTAGCAAAAGGACTTTCGAAGTAGATCGTTGAGTATTTTGTGAAGTGGACACTGCTTGAGTGGAGAGTTAGAACAATCATCCGGACATGAATTCCCAAGGTAATCAACAGCAAAAGGTCGCGATTCTGGTTGCGACTTTCAAGCGATTAGACTGCCTGCGTCGGTTATACGAAAGCATTCCTCAAGCTACCTCACTTCCTTGGACGTTGTTTGTTGCTGATAATGCCTGTGAGGAATCGGTCAAGCAGTTTGTGGAGTCACCGGAAGTTGCCGGGAAATACATCCCACTTCCGGGAAATCCCGGTTGCGCTCGAGGCCTGCTGGCTTGCGAACTTGCACTTCAATCCCAGAGTGAATTCGATTGGGTTGCGATTGTGGATGATGATTGCGAACTCATGTCTGGTTGTCTTGATGCACTCATCAATCAGTTGGGCACGAGAACGACAAACATTGTCGTTCCGCTGATTGAAGACGGTGTCGGGAATATCACGTCATTTCCCGGCCCGCTTCCTGAGCCAGCTTGGACTACAATCAAATCAAAACCGAACGCAGAGCGATTTGCCAAGACGCATGCCGGAGCCGCTTTGCCAATGCGATGGTTTCCGGGAGTTTGTTCGGTTTTGTCATATGAAGCGCTGTTGGCCAGTGGATTGCATGATGCCGGGTTCTGGATGATGGGTGAAGATCTCGATTTTAGCTTACGCCACACTCAGGAATGCCCTGGAGCGTTGGTTGTAGAGGCAAGAGCTCGGCATTTACCTCCTGTATCATCTGGTCAAAATCACAGCAGTGATTTTGCCTATGCGAAAGAAACTGCGATGATAATGAACTCGATCTACCTCGTTTCAAAAACAGCTCACGGACGATCCCTGTTTCGTTTTCTTCCAGGGAATGTATATCGATGGATGGTGAGGTTTCGAGGAGAGCGCCCTATCTTTTTGGATTTTATCTGGTGTGTTTGGGCGGCAGCTATCAGAGGCTTAACAGCTGGTAGTCGTGATTATCAGCGACGTTTTCTGAAACTCGACCGCGAAACCACTCTGTGATTTTCAATTAAACTAGCACTTTGCTCTCTGAAATGGGCTTCTCCTCTGTCGATAGTGCCCTCTGATCGGCAAGATATTGATAACCAAGATACAGACAGAATATCTCAAAACTCGGATAGCTGCCGATCTGCCAAGACAGCATCAGCCAAATGAAAGATGTCACGATTCCCAAGTAGCCGAAAGCATCCCCATACGCTTGTATTCCGTTTCGCCAAAGATGCTTTCCAACGTATAAAAACATCCATCGGAAGACGTTGAGATACAAGAGAAGCCCGACCACTCCGGTCACTGCAAGAATGGTCCAAAGTCCTTTCTCGTAAGCTCCGGTATTTGCCGCCGTGGTTACCATTGCCTCCAGCCACAATCCAAAGTTACCTGCTCCGTAGCTGCGAGATAGGTCAAAACCTTTTTCTGCGGGGCGTATACCAGTGCCGAACACAATCGTTCCGAGATTTTGCGACCATCTGTTATATCCCTCCTCCGCAAAGCGTTCATGGAACTGATTACTTTGAAGTGCAATGTCCTGAGCTGAACTGCGGCCGGGCTCCACTATAAGGATCGACGCAGACCGTTGCGCAAAAAACGGCAAAACTCGGAGGGTTTCAGGGTTAATGTTCAAAAAGGCAACGACCGAAATACTAATCGCGGCGAAAGTGGTGAGCACTGCGAACTTCCGCTGAATTAAACAGAAGATGAGCGGATAAAAAAACCACATGACGACCGCAGCCCTCCCACCCCCTAGTAAGACGACAGGGAAAGACGCTGCGAAACCGACCAAAAGAACAGACTTTATCAGTTTACCTTTGACGACCGGAAGCAAAGCAAGCGACAGCCCCGCCAGATAAAGGCCCGAAAAACGAAGATCTTGAGCTCCCCCGCCTTCGACAAGCGAAAGCGGTCCCGCTGGAATGTAGTTCACGATTGGAACACTGAACAACTGCCCGGTAAAATCCGCGTATAACCCCGATCCCAGCCGGAGGAGTAATGCAGCGAACATCAACCAAAACGCAGCGCGTAACTGCTCAATTTTGCCAAAACGGTGGAATAAGATGATGAAAATAACGACCCATAACGCCGTGCCATACGAGCGCGTCACATTTCCGACACCGCCGATGCCAAGGTAGCGATTGTATGCGAGGCTCGCTGCCCAATGTAGGATCAAGTAGGCAAAGAGGAACAGGACGCTCCAAGGCAGCCGAGATCGGCCGCGCTCGAAGGCTCCGATGTTTAGCATTACTGCGGGTAAAATCGCGACGATCGCAGCAGCCAATGCCAGCTCATACGGATAGATTTTGAAAATCGTTTGAAAAACCCCGCCTACAATGAGCGAGAAGGGAAGCGGAAGCCACCAGAACTTGGCACCAATCACGACCCATGTGATACCGATGACGCCGAGGGTAGCGACGGCGGCCCGAAAATAGTCAGCCTCCGCGACGATCGCACTGAAGGCGACCGCACAAACGACCGCAATGACCGTAACGGAACCTAAGATGAGTTGATTAAAATTCACGGGCGAAGCAAGGAAGCACGCGTGAAAGTAGACCAAACAATTCAGCGTGCAAAGTGCTTTTGCGTTGCGGCGAGATCACGAGAGGCGTCTAATCCGGCGTGAAACAGAAACGACCTCTCGTCGGGATTGATCTAGCCGCTGCGGAGCAGGAAGGCAAAGCACCAGGCACTGCGCGTTTGGTCCGACATCAATCCGACGCTCTACGCACGATCGATGTTCCATGGGATTGGGTTCCGACCGTTCTGGATCCGTCCAGTGAAATTGGGGCGAGTTGGGCCGACAAGGGAGTGTTAAGCGTCCGAGGAGATCGGATTTCCCTTCGCAATTCATTTGCACTCGGCCCTGCTTGGAGGAAAGTGGGGTGCGCGTTGGGATATTGCCCCAACGGGATCGTTCCCGCAGGCAGCCTGCCGATAGTTTCGAGTTTTTTTGATGCCAGTCTGTTCGAGGCAGGGGGTACGTGGATCCGGAGCGGCAGGCTGCTAAGTTATGTCATCCTGCAAGTCGTCAGTCGCTATTCGTTGCTTCGCTCTCGACGGCTTTTTGTTCTTTCTGATTACGGTGTCGGCAAGTTGTCACATCTATTTCCGAACGCCGCGCACAAATTGGTTATGACTCCCTGCGGACTCATTCCATTGCCGCCGTGTCCGGCGGAAAGCCCCAAGTGGGCCTTCGATTTGGTAACCCCGTATGTGCTGTTTGTTGGCATATTCTCTGACAATAAAAATCAGCAGTCACTCATTCGACTTTGGTCCGAGCGTCAGGCTTCCTGTGCGACTTGGCCGAGTCTCGTATTGTTAGGAGGTTGTGATCCCGGGTACTACTCGACAAAAATAGCGCCAATTCTGAAAACGCTCCCAAGGCCACAGGAGGTCATTCTACCTGGAAGAGTGTCTGACACGGACCTTAGTTGGGCGTATTCTCACGCTGCGGCGTATGTTCAACCGTCATTCTCAGAGGGGTTTGGCCTTCCTGTAATTGAGGCCATGTCCGCCGGAGTCCCAGTCATCTGCTCGAACACGACCAGTCTACCGGAGGTTGGTGGCAATGCGGTAGCTTATTGCGACCCCGGAAACATCGGAAGCATTGGGCGGGAAATCGAGCGCGTCGTTGGAAATCCACGCTTGCGGCAGGAAATGATCTCAATTGGTCGCGAAAGAGTGCGGCATTATACGTGGAGAAAAAATGCGGACATTGTCGTTTCGACGATACACCAGGAGCTGATGGAATTAGAGCTGCTGTGATGAGTCTGTCAGCGACGAGTTACTCCGTCGTGCGACGACATACATAGCCACACCGAAATTCCATCCAAGCACAGCAGTCAGTACTTTGTGCAGACCAAGAACCATACGGTTTCGGAGAGATCGCACGGCGTAGATGTCATCCACACCGAGCGCGATCGGCTCGAACCCATTAACTCGCAGTCCCTCACGCAATGTTTTGGGTTGAAAGTGGGTGAGGTGGATTTCTGACCCCCAGGTTATTTCGCCCAAAGGATTTTCTTTCTTACTAACTCCTATCCGATGTCTGAAAAGGCAATTTTCCTCGTTTGGAACGGCAGCAATGAAGATGCCCGAGGGCTTGAGCAGCTTATGCACTTTCGAAAATGTGACACTCGGGATCGGGACATGCTCCAGCACATGCCACATCGAAATCACGTCAAACTGCTGCCCACCAAAGTCCAAATCCTCGATCTGGCCGATCCTAGGCGTAAATCCACGGCCTTCAGAAATTTCTGCGCCTTTTGCCGAAGTTTCCGTGCCGGTCACTTGAAATCCCGCTTCCGCGGCAACCCTAAGAAAATGACCATCGCCTGTGCCGATATCGAGAAGGTCACCAGATTTTTTATAACGGCGAATCACTTCGATGCGTCGAAGCCACATGGCTCTTCGCTCTGACTCTTGGGCTGCCCACGGTGTGTATGTTTCACCTGAATCGTAAGAACGCGTGATTTCAGATTGTGACGGGCGTGGAGAACGATACAGAACGTGACAATTTTCGCATCGGCGCACGGTCGAGGGAAATTCTAGTGCCGACTTACCGAAGCCGCACACGGGGCACAAATCGACCGTTTCGAAGACATCGAAATTACTCATACTTGTAAAAGCATACTACTCCCGCTTTTGATGCCAACAAAATCGACGACATTTGTGTCATGATCAATCTGGAAGAAGCGTCCGGATGATATCCAAATAACCCGCCGCGAATTGGGGCGATGAAAATGCGTGCCGATCAAATCCTGGATTCATCCGAAGTGGCTTCAATGCCGCGTTATGTAGCAACTCCTCAAGCCGACCGGTGTCCCCAGTTGGAAATCGGTAATCCGAATCACCGACTACTTCCGGAAGGCTTGAGTTGTCAGCAACGAGAGTGGGACATCCACAAGCCATTGCTTCAAGCGGGGGTAATCCGAAGCCTTCCAATAAACTTGGGTAAACGAAGAGGTTGGCACCACCGTAGAGGCCCGGCAAATCCTCGCGGTCTATTCGCCCAGGCAACACAATGGAATTTACAAGAGATTTGGCATTAATCTGGTCGCTCAGATCGAAAGAGTTGACCTGACCAAGACGGGGTTGCCGGCCCGCAAGAACCAGCTTCGGCAGAGAAATCCCGCGATCGCGAAGACTCTTGTAGGCATCCAAGAGAAAAGGGATGTTTTTGCGTGTGTCGAACCCTCCAATGTATAGCCAATACTCTGACGGTAGTCCGTATTTTTCGCGGACAAGCGGCGCAGTGGTTTCGGCGTGGTCCACTCGAAAATCGTCCGACACGCAGTTGCTCAACACACGCACTCGAGCCTTGGAGACACGATAGTGGTGGATAATTTCGTTCCTCGCGTGTTCAGAAACGGTAAGCACTAGTGAAGCCTGCCGCAGAAATTTCTGGCGCAAACTAAAAAGTGCTCGTCTCAAGGGATTTCTGCCGGTGTAGCAGGCGAACACAACGGGTATACAGTCGTGGCAAGTAACGACGCAAATTCTCGGACGAACAATCAACCAGCATTCGCTTGGACTGTGGAAGGCTGAATCGCGAAAACGCAACCGGAGCGTCAACGCGACAAACTGCTGCCATGCAAATTCACGAAGTGTCTCGTTTGCAATCGCTGGTAGTTTCAGGACCAAACGCTCAATTCCTGCGGGAGTGACGATCTCGTCGTTCGGTAGCAACACCAACGTTGATGGTCGGTCGGCGGCGGTAGAAAGTGCATCGATAAGTCTGCGCGAGTATACTCCGAGCCCGACATCGTCTCGTTGCAGCGTCCAGCCATCAATCACAAGCTTCATGGCCGTTCCTTTGTTGCGAGAAGCGCGATCGCTTCTTTAAGGACGTCGATCATGGAAGGTGCTTGGGCGAGTATTTCCGCTCGCTTCCGTGCTTGCCCTCCGCGCTCCAGGCGGCTGTCTGGTGACTCGATAGATTCCAAAACAGCTGAGGCATATGCCGCTAGGTTACCAGCGGCCACGAGCCACCCCTCGCTGGCGTCCTCAGAAAAGAGCTCGGGAATCGAACCGACTCGATATGCGATCACGGGCAGGCCGAAACAAAATGCTTCTTCAATAGCAATGCCGTATCCCTCCCATCGGCTGGGAAAAAGAAACACATCTGCCCGCTGAAACTCCCGTCGGAGATCATCGTGCGCAAGCTTGCCCAAAAAGACGATCTCGCGATCTGCGCGGTCTAGGGAGAGTGAGAGCAATTGCTGATAGTATTTTGATTCAGGATCAAATCCTCCTACGCATCGAAGCTCGACGTTTACCGATCCTCGATACTCTTGGATCGCTCGAATTGCGTCTTCAAGGCCTTTGCGTGGTTCCACCGTTCCGACGAAAAGGAATGTGCAATTCGCTTGTGTTTGCCCGTCGCGCAAAACATGTGGGATATCTGCAGTGGTGAAGCGCTTGCTGACCGGAATAGTGAATACGCGACTCTTTGGAAATCCCAGCGCTGTCACCTGATTTTCGGATGCTTGGCTAATTGTTAGGACGGCGTCGCTTGCTCTCAAAAGCATGCTTTCAACGGTTCGCCGCCATAGTCCTCGCCAACCTGCCGCCGTGCTGTAGTCGAGATGATAGGCGATAGTCACAACACGCATTCGGTAAAAAATCCGCCAGATCCAGACTACGAGAAAGAGACTACGGTAGTCCCCGTGATCGATCCAAACGATCGCACCAGCCGGAAATCGCCAAAATGCATTTTTGAGGTTTGCGACAAGCCCCGCAATAGTCATGGGACCTTTGAACAGGTCCGACATCGAGCAATTCCGCACCTCCACGGAGCCGAGCGTCTGTAGCTGTTCGATGATGAGTCTATCGCAAAGTGAGCCGCCGGTGGTCAATTTATAAATGTCCCCGGCAACAAAAATGTGACTTCGTTGGGACGCGTGGGTCATCAGCGGTCAGGAGCTCGGGTCAAGAGTAACAGTCTAGGTGGAAATTTGGCTTCCACTTATGCTTTCCCCAAATAAACCAGTCGCGAATTCGGCGAAGCGTATCTTTCTTTCCCAGCGGAACTCCCAAGAAGGTCTTGAATGAGGTGCGCGCGAAGCCCTGACTTTTCGCCATCTCGCCAAGCACTGATGGAACGTAGAGCCGTTGATGCGTAAGATCGCCGAAGAAACACGTTCCCAGAGCGTCAATATCCTCAGGGTTGTGTGTTATGAAGCGTGCACGAACGGTTGGATGGCAATGCTTTTTTATTCTCCGGAAAAGTTCAAAGACTTCCTCAGGCTTTAAATGTTCGATGACAAACGCGCAGTAAACTCCGTCACACTGTTTTGCAATTTGGTGGCCCCGCTCGGTTTCGAAGAAGTGGAAGATATCGTCCTGGATAACGTCAACGTCGACGCCCAGTGCGGTTTGAACAGAACCTGCGTGAGAATCGACGCCCACGCACGGAACTCCTACCTTGGTGAGTTCCTCCAAGAAAAACCCCCTGCC
>JBGSMR010000364.1:0-11218 GCA_041740065.1 Chthoniobacterales bacterium | reverse complement strand
ATGTCATTATCACGCGCCTGCCATTTGCCACACCGGACCATCCGTTGATCGAAGCGAAGCTCGAAGCCATCGAGGCGGCAGGCGGACAGCCATTCACCGAGTATTCGCTGCCCGAAGCGGTGCTGAAATTCCGTCAGGGCGTGGGGCGCTTGATTCGCTCCGGCACCGATCGCGGGGTGGTTGTCATTTTGGACAGCCGGGTGGTAAGCAAAAGCTACGGGAAGGCATTTCTACGAGCCGTGCCGACCTGTCCGGTAGAATATCATTGAGCCGGAACAACGCGAAGATGGTAAACAGAAAATCGAATCCCAAAAGAAGCTTGCGCACGACGTTGGTGCGCGCAGGGCTGATCATCCTTATTTTGCTGGTGGTGGTCCCGATATTGCAAGTTGGCCTATCGCGCTGGGTGAATCCTCCTGCAACCCCGGAAATGATTCGATTTCAGTGGTTTTCAGCCAATGCAGAAGCACGGGAGCGAGGGTTGCGCTACCAATGGATCCCGCTGGATGAAATCCCACGCGAGCAAATCCACCTCATCTGGGCCAGCGAAGATCAGCGGTTTTTTGATCATTCCGGAGTGGATCTGGATGAGATTCGGGAGGCATTGATGGAATCAAAAATCACAGGCGAAAAACTGCGCGGGGCCTCGACGATCACGATGCAGGCTGCCCGATGCATGTATCTCTGGCAGGGGCGCTCGTGGATAAGAAAAAGCCTGGAAACCTACTACACGCTGCTCATGGAACTTCTCTTGCCAAAGTGGCGAATTCTCGAGCTCTACTTGAACGTCATCGAATTCGGCGAGGGCGTCTTCGGGGTGCGCGCGGCCGCGGAAACATTTTACGGACGCCAACCGGCGCAACTTTCAAAAAATCAAATGGCGATGATGGCTGCCGTAATGCCTGATCCCAAAGGATGGAGCCCAGTGGACCCAACCCCACGGCTCATCAAGCGACAAAAACGGGTCCTGCGCCTCACTGCACGCTCGCGATTTCCCTGGGAGGAGATCAAACGATCGGAACAGTGACGTCGTAAGCAAGCAGATGCTTACACCTAGACCTTGCAGGCGGTTAATCCCAGCAAGCGGGACACATGATGACGGTTGCGGGCGAAAATGCGATAGCCAAGAGCCGCAAGCGGCCGGATCGGTGGCAGGTCAATCAGTTGGCCCAACCAGCGCCAGGATTTCGACTGGCATAGGCACTGAGCGATGGCTCGGGCATCTTTGAAGACGACGGATTGCCCTGCGAGCAGCGCCTGGACCCCACTATCCGCATGGTTTCGATCAATCTGCGGATATTCCGCAATGCGCGTGGAATCGTGATAAGCAACCGCAAGAATCCGTTCTCCGCCTTGACCAATTAACCATCGGACCGATCTCGAACAGACGCCGCAATCCGAATCGTAAAATAGAATCAAATTGGGAGTTTGATTAGGATTTTGCATTCAGGATATGGGTGTGGGACGTTTTGGGCGTAGATCGAAAGCGCGATGCGCCTCTTGTTTAGATTGCCCTAACCATACATGTGATTTACTAAGAATTCAATGACCGCGTGGACTCTTCCCCGCAACCTCCTGCCGATGCTACCGAATGCTACACCACTTGAAAGAGATAACCTGTGACGGCGGGTGACGTAATCGGCGGCTTACGCCGACGCTTGAAGATCGGGGGATTCCTCGGCGTGATCGGTGTGGCCATTGCGCTGCAATTCATCGGTGAGCAATTTCCTTTTTCGAATTTTCCCATGTACGCAGGGCTTTCAAGCCGGTCGGAGTTTATTTACTTCACGGATGTTACGGGGACGAAAGTGGGCACTTGGTGGTGGTTTGGTGAGGGTGGGGCGGCAATGATGAAAGTGCTGAGATCCGTCTGGAAAAAAGAAAACTCCAATGAGAGTAGACCGTATAGAGAAGACAAAGTGGCTCAGAAGACGGCGGCAAACTATGTTTATGACACCTATCTAGCAATCCAGCCGGAAGAAAAGCGACGCCAGATCGAGGCCGTCGGGCCGCGCTTGGTCTATGTGGAGGTCACGGTGAAAGACGGGGAACTCGTTTTGACGGAAACAGTCCTAGTCGAGCGGGAGCCGGTGAGACCATGATCAAAAGCGCATTCCATTGGCTCTGGTGCCGTCTGACGTCCCTCTCAGACGAACGGATTGCCTTCGCGCAATGGGAGATGTTCCTGATGCGTGCTGCATTTGCCGGGCTTGTGCTGTGGTCGATGGGAAAAAATATGCCGCCGGATTCTCAGCCGCTCCCGAATGGCCTTTGCATTCTCTTCGACCTGACATGGCTGGGGCAACCCGCGACGTGGGCTCAAGCGCAGTGGATAACGGCTGGGTTTTTGACGTGTTTCGTTTTTGGCCTATCCGGGGGTATCACGCTGCTTGTCCCCATGTTTTTTTATGTGGCGATGGGTAGCCTGATCAATTCTCAGGGCGCCATCAAGCACCACAGCCAGTTGATCGCAATGACGCTGGTTGCGATGTGGCTCTCGGCATTGGCGGTCTCGATATGGAGGATTTTTCGGTCGAGGCGGTTCTCGATATTCGACGACGTCGGGACGCAGCGGATTGGCATTCAATGGGCGATGATTGCGATCGCTGCAAGCTATGTAACGAGTGCCTTCAGCAAATTGCTGGCGACAGACGGCACTTGGATTTTCCGGACTCCAAATCTCGCCGTAGAATTGGTAAAGAGTCACCTGACGGTTTTTCATGATACGATTACTACTTCACAGGTGGTGGAATACCCCCCGCTTGCTGCATTTTTAGTCGAACATGTTTGGGTAGCGCCCCTTCTTTTCGGTCCGGGATTATTCATCGAATTGTTCTTCTTTCTGGCCTTGGCTGGCAGAGGGTGGGCCGCGGTGTTCGGATTGGGTGCCATTCTTATGCATGTCATCATCACGCTCGTGATGAAGCTTGTATTCCCTGAGCACGAGGCGTTGATGCTCATATTTTTTGTAAATGTTCCTTTCTGGGCGGTGGTCTCTGTCCGATGGGCGCGCGGGAAAATTTGATGTATTTGCGGAATCGCTTCGCATAGTTTTCGGGTCGTGAACGATTTAGGGTTTGATTTTGCCGTTGCCATCGCTGCATTGATCGCTGGCCTGATAGGATCGCTGATCGGTCTTGGTGGTGGAATTATCATCACGCCTGTGCTGGTGCTGGGATTTGGGATCGATATCCGTTACGCCATGGGCGCAGCGCTGGCGTCCGTGATCGCCACCTCATCGGGTGCGGCCGCTGCGTATTTGCGTGACGGTATCAGCAATATGCGGATTGGGTTGTTTCTCTGCCTCGCTACCACGCTGGGTGCGGTCGGTGGCGCGATGTTGGCTGGGATCCTTAACGCCGCCGTGCTATCGCTTATCTTTGGTGTTGCCTTGCTTGCCACCGCTGCGCTGTCCCTGCGCAAAAGCCCGGACAGCGCCACTACCGACCTCCCCGAGACCGTGTTTGCAAAACGGCTGCGCCTCGATGACGCGTATCCGACCGGGCATATTTATCACGTCCAGGGGGTGATTCCGGGTTTTGGAGTGATGGTGTTGGCTGGGGTGTTGTCCGGGTTATTGGGAATCGGCTCAGGAGCGTTCAAGGTGCTGGCGATGGATCAAATCATGAAGATTCCGTTTAAGGTTACCACCACGACCAGTAACTTCATGATCGGCGTCACTGCCGCCGCGAGTGTGGGAGTATATCTCAAAAACGGATACATCGACCCGGTTCTTGTCTATCCTGTCGCGTTGGGCGTGCTTGTGGGGGCGTTCTTCGGAGCGCGACTGATCAACGTGGTGCCGACTGGCATCTTGAAAATCGTCTTTCTCGTGGCGATCGTCCTCATTGGGATCCAAATGGTCCTCCGCGGATTTCATGTGAACTTTTGACGCTGTCTGGAAAAATAGCCTTTTTGAAAATCTAATGTTGCACTCCGAATCCCGCCTTCGCTCGCTGTTGGCAAATGTCATGATTTATGGCGTCCTGCTTGCCGCCGCTCTGATGCTTGCTGGAGGGGTGATTTACCTCGCCGACAATCCCCACGCGAAACCGGGTGATCGCACCTTCAGCGGAGAGCCCGCAGATCTTCGTCATCCCGGGGACATCATTCAGGATGCGATGCGGGGCCATGCCAGTAGTGTGATTCAACTGGGTGTGCTCCTGCTGCTCTTCAATCCACTCATCCGCGTTGGATTCTCAGCGATCGGATTTGCTGCGCAGCGTGATGCGAGTTACACCGTGATTTCGCTTGGGGTGTTTGCCGTTCTGATAGTGAGTTTTTTCCTGTAGGTAGAATCACGCTGGCGAGCTCATTCGTCGGGGAGATCGAACTCCTGATCAAGGTAACTGTTGCCATTGGTGAAGATCCGGTTGCTGTCTTGCCAGCACGTTAGCTGCTGCGATGGAGCTTCAAAGAGAACTACGGTCACAATTGACCCTGATACTGCAATCTTCTGCGCGCTGAGGTGAGGCGCACTGGATTGTCATTCAAGGACGTTCTCAATAGGTCCCCTGAGTTCAAACTCGTGACCGGGGTGAGGGTTGCCATTGATGAGGAGTTCCATGCGATGGGTGCCTGCATAGTATTTGCGAGTCGTTACCGGTCGGAAGGAATGTTTGGCCGAGAACTGCCAAGAGGTGTTCGCGGGAATGGATCCGCGTCGGCCTTTGAACACCTTGCGCGATAGAGTGCCGTTCGCTTTTCGATGAAAAATCGCGTAGTCAACCACGATGGGAACCATCGTCGACGAGGGATTGTTAATTTCCACGAAGTAGGTCAGGGCATCACCGACAGTTAGGCTTTCTGGTGTGAGTGCGAAGTGCACGAGCTCGAATGAAGCGTCCGTCGAGTAGCCCATTAATTCTAGAGCTTCGGAATTCCCTGCTTTGATCAGCGTGCGTGCTGCCCGGCCTAATGTTTTTGAGAAGTTAGTGCCCGGACGAATCTTTTCCCAGCGGCGCAGCGTCGCGATGACATGACTTGGGTGGGCACGGCTGAAATCATTGAGATGATTCGCCACGGAGCGTCGGACGTATTCGGATGGGTCGTCATGTAGCAAATCCAGAATCGGCAGGGTGAGCTCAGGATCGGCGAGAAGACGCGGCAGCCGCTCGCCCCAGGGAAGCAACGGTCGGCTGCCCTCACTGGCAAGGCGTCGCACATGCTCGTCGGGATCGGCAGCCCAGATTAGGAGTTGGCCAAGGGTTTTTTCCTCTTGGTTTCGCAGGAAGGATCGGATTGCAAATTCTCCCGTAAACCTCTGCGTCATTTTCCGCATCGCGTGCATCGCAAGGTCGAACGCTTCGTGCCCGCGACGCGAAACAATCTCGGTGAGCGGCCAAACCGGGAATCCCCGCAACCCCACCGTATCCTCAGGGCTCTCTGCCAATGCGTTTTCCAGTATAGGGAAGAGCTGCTCGGGTGCCGTTGGAAGCAACTGTTCCAAGTGGTCTGCAATGTGGAGCATTCGCGCTTTTAACTCCAGCGGAGCGAGCTCAGCGTCCAGTCCGCACAGAAATCCATGTGAATCGAAATCGGGACACGCACGATTCACTGCCACCCCGATGCTTTGAGCGACTTCTCCGGAAAGCAGGTTCTTCAAGGGTTCCATGGCTACATTCCCAAAGCGGAAGTGCCAGATTCGGGAACAGGTGTGCTCGCTCCTGCTGCAAACAAAAGCCGGAGACTAGTTGTTGAAGTAGGTGGGAGGGCTCGGATCCGCAGAGTCCTTCGCGGCTGCTTTTGCTTCCGCTGCGCGCTCTTTCTCGTAATATTTCGGCGCGGTTACGGCTGCCGACTGCTGCTCACAAGCGGCGAAAAACGGGATAGTTGTTATCGCGAACACAAGGGCGGCGTATGAGAGCAACGTTTTCATTCGATGATTTCCAAAGCAGTGCGAATACCTTTTTTCTTTCCGGATGCAAGAAGCATCGATCGGAGCGATTGGATGGTGTGGCCGTTTTTTCCGATGACCCTAGGGATATCAGACTTCCGGACGGCCAAGCGGAATGTCACTCTGTCGGGCAGTTCTGTTTTCACCACGACGACTTCGTCGGGAAATTCCACCAATTGACCGACTGCGTATCGTAAGAATTCTTCCACTTGCAGATGATCTTGGAGGGTTTCGAGTGGCGGTCAATAGGGAGTATTCACCGCCGCCGTGATTTCAGGTTTATTTTAGGCTGCGGCTGGTTCGGCCGACTCAACTGCTTTGCGAGCCTTGTTGATGATATTGCCGACGGTTTGGGAAGGCTGAGCGCCCACTCCAACCCAGTAATTGGCGCGATCGAGGGCAATTTTGAAGTTTTCGCCTTCTTTTTTCGGATCGTAGGTGCCGATAATTTCAATGAACTTGCCGTCACGGGGACAGCGTTTGTCGGCGACGACAATTTTGTAATACGGGTGGTTGCGGGCACCTTCGCGTTTGAGACGGATTGCTACGGACATGATACGGATTGTGGTTGGTGTAGGGTGGTAACGACTGGAGGTCGCTGCCGGGTAGTAAAATTTTTCAGGTCAGCCTGGCAACCCGGGTATTCCGGCTCGTTTGGCTTGGGACATCAATTTTTTCATGTTGCCCGTATTTTTCATCATTTTTCGCATCTGGCCGAAGCGCAGAAGCAGGTTATTTATCTCAGTCACGGTGGTGCCACTGCCGCGAGCGACCCGTTGTCGGCGCCGTGCATTCAGGATATCAGGCCTTGTGCGCTCCGCCGGGGTCATGGAGAGAATAATCGCCTCCACTCGTTTCAGTTGACCTTCGTCAATCGAGGAATCCTTGAGATTAGCCATTCCTGGCAACATGCCAAGTATATTTTCGAGGGGTCCCATGCGTTTGAGCATCTGGAACTGTTGCAGGAAGTCTTCCAGGTCAAAAGAAGCCGTCCGGAGTTTGCGTTCCATCCGCAGGGCATCCTCCTCGGTAATGGCTTCAGCGGCCTTTTCGACCAGGCTGACCACATCGCCCATTCCCAGGATGCGACCCGCAAGGCGGTCGGGATAAAATGGTTCGAAGTCGGCAAGTTTTTCGCCTGCGCCCGCAAATTTGATGGGTCTTTGAGTGATTTCACGGAGCGACAGTGCCGCGCCGCCTCGTGCGTCGCCGTCAAGTTTCGTGAGGATGATGCCGGTAAGGCCGAGTGCCGAATGGAAGTGCTCGGCTACGGAAACTGCTTGTTGTCCGGTGGCCGCGTCGCACACCAGGAGGATTTCCTGAGGTTGCAGCAGGTCACGCAAGGCTTTGAGTTCGGCGACCAATGGCTCATCGATCTCCTGGCGACCGGCGGTATCGAAAATCTGCACGTTTCCGCCTGTCTCGTCGCACCATTTGAGCGCCCGTCGGGCAGTCGCTAGGACATCTTTCTCGTGAGCCTCTGGTTTGAAAATGGGAACGTTGATTTGTCCGGCAAGCGTAGCCAGCTGATCAATAGCTGCGGGCCGGTAAAGATCGCAGGCAATCAAATTGGGCGAGCGTCCTTGGTTCTTCAACCAGCGAGCCAGCTTTGCTGACGAGGTAGTTTTTCCGGCACCGTTTAATCCCACCACCAGGATGCGTGCGGGTTTATCAAGGTTCAGCGGCTCTGAATCTCCTCCTAGAATCCGAACTAGCTCGTCATGGAAAATTTTGACGATTTGCTGTCCGGGCGTCACGCTGCGCATCACATCCTCGCCGAGCGAGCGTTCCTTCACGCGGGCGATAAATGTTTTTGCCACTTGGAAATGCACGTCTGCATCGAGCAGCGCAAGTCGCACTTCGCGTAGTGCGTCGGTGACGTTGGATTCCGAGATGCGCCCCTGGCCGCGCAGGTCTTTGAAGACATCTTGGAGCTTATCGGAAAGGCGACTGAACATATGATCTAACTAGTGTGGCGGGATGTATGAGATTCGCAAGCGGGAGGATGAAGCCGTGAGGATATTATCCCCCGGCGGCGACGCGCAAGATTTCCACGCGATCACCGGAGGTAATCGGCGTATCTGGCCACGCGCTTCGAGGTGGGGCCTCACCATTGATTTCAAGAAGGACGGTGGATGGAGCGAGGTCCAATTCGGCAATCAGATCTGCAAGCGTCCGGCTCGCCACAAGTTCTTTCACCTCCCCGTTAACGCGAAGGGTGAGGGGCGATAGGTTATTGTGGGCGGCGTCCGACATCGGTGATCAAAATCCCTGCGTGCGCGCGAGTCGTTGCAATTCTGACTGAAATTTTATCACGTCGGCCTCAACTGGACGATATCCTGCGGTGGTTGGCTGGAGGCCCAGTCGGCCCATCTGATCGAGCGACCACTCGGCGAACTCTCCATCGGAGAATGTCACCTTGCCGCTGATCATTGCGTTCGGGCGCGCGATTTGATCGATAGTCACATTCACTCCACCAGTGGCCGGCAGGGGGTCGTCAGCCATGACTTCTTCAGGCAACGCAGCAGCGTCGGGGGCAGCCACCTCGGGTATTTCCTCGGGCTCGTCGTATAATGTGAGTTTCATGTCGTCCACAAGGAAACGCGTTTCCATGTAGGTAAGCGGGAGGTTGTAATCCTCACGCAGCTTCTTCTGGACATCGGAGAGTCCGAGGCCGCCGGTGATCCAGGCAGCTACGGCAGATTTTTGTTCGTCAGTAAGTGTCATAGTTAAATGATTAAAATCGAAATTTGCGTCGCCAGGTGGCGAAGTAGAAAGAATCGTCTGATTCCGCTCTGAGGTGAAGAGAATTTTGACTCGGGGGGAAATTGCAGGTAGCCATAGAGATTCGCCATTCATGAAAATCCTTGATCGTTACGTCGGTAAGACCGTGTTCATCACGATGCTTATCGGCATCACTGTGCTCAGCCTTGTGCTCGTGCTGGGTAATATATTTAAAGAACTGCTTGATCTGCTCATCAACCATGATGTGCCGCTTGAGACCGTATTTGCATTCATGGCTTTCGTGCTGCCATTCTCGCTTACGTTTACCATTCCATGGGGATTTCTGACGGCGCTGCTGTTGGTGTTCGGACGAATTTCCGCCGATAATGAATTGATCGCATTGAAGTCGAGCGGGGTGAGTGTGCAGCGGCTCTGTATGCCTGTGTTTGTCTTGGCTGGGGTGCTTACCGCGATCTGTATTTGGATCAATACTGAGGTGGCACCGCGGGCAGAGCAACGAATGACGCAGGCGATTTTTGAAATTGCGACGAGTAATCCGATATCGTTGTTTTCTGCAGATTCTGTGGTGGATCAATTTCCCGACCGCCGCGTGTATGTCGGTGGGAAGGACGGGGACACGCTCACCGATTTGATCGTGTTTGAGATGGATGAGGATTTTACGCCAGTGAAGGTTGTGTATGCCAAGCGGGGCAATCTGATCCCGGATCCCGCCAATTCCCGCCTTTTATTAAAACTTTTTGATGCGCGTTTCGAGCAGCGCGATGCGGCGGATCCTCGCAATCTGAACAAGATTCAGCACGGGATTCTCATGGAGGAGGGGATTTTCCCGATCTCGTTGGAAGCGCTCTATGAGCAGAACGCACGCGGTCGCCGCCTGAGTTCCTACACGTTCGGTGAGTTAATTGAACTCCTGACTAACAGCCCCGGGGAGCGTGAACTCTCCGCGCAGGTCGAACTGAGTAAACGAATTTCGACCTCGCTGGCGTGTATTGCGTTTGCCCTCGTCGCGATCCCACTGGGCATTACCGCGCATCGCAAGGAAACGTCCGTGGGGTTTGCCATTAGCCTTGTCATCGCGTTCACCTACTTCTTTTTTATCATCCTCGCGGATACCTTCCGGGACAATGCACGAGCGCTTCCCGTGCTCCTCATCTGGATGCCGAACATCATTTTTATCACGCTTGGCTCCGTGCTCTTTTATCGTCTCACGAAGCGCTGATCCCAACCCTTATTACCCCACGTATGACTCTACAGGAACAAATCGACAACGACATTAAACACGCGATGCGCGCGAAGGCGACTGATCAACTGGGCCTGCTTCGCATGCTAAAGTCGGCGGTAAAATATGCCGCCATTGACGGCGCGGGCTTGGACGCTGGGCTGAGCAACGAAGAGGTCGTTTTAGTAATTCGCAAGGAGATCAAAAAGCGGCACGATTCGATAGACAGCTTCACGAAGGGTGGTCGTCCGGAACTGGCCGCGCGTGAATCTGCAGAGATCGAGATCTTAAGTCGTTATCTGCCGCAGCCTTTGAGTGAGGCCGAGGTGGCAGAGATCGTCCGTGCGGCCATACAGGAATCGGGCGCAACCTCCCGCCAGCAGATGGGTGCAGTGATGAAGATTGCCAACGCGCAGTGTGCTGGACGCGTGGATGGAAAATCGCTCAGTGCAGAAGTGCAGCGCCAGCTTTCCTGATGCCTGATAACTCCGATTTGGACGCGCAGAATGGAGCAGCAGTCATTGTTGCCGCGGGATCTGGCAAACGCATGGGGTTTGATAAAACGCTCACGCCCGTCGCGGGTGAGCCGTTGATTTGTCATGCGGTCAGGGCATTCGATCTCTGCCGCGACATCGCGGAAATCGTGGTTGTCACTTCCCCGGAACGGGAGGCGTCAATGGCTGAGGTCTTGAAGAATTTCTCCAAACCGGTTCGTGTGGTGCGAGGCGGTGAAACGCGCCAAGCGTCGGTGCTGGCTGGACTCTCTGCGGTTTCCAAATCCTGTTCGTTGGTCGCAATCCATGATGCTGCACGTCCACTGGTCACTCCGGATTTTATCTCGCGATGCTTCGCGGCGGCCCGCGAGTTCGGTGGGAGCGTTGCTGCCGAACGCCTCAGCGACACACTGCAACGCGATGACGCGGATGGATTTTGCGATTCACCCGTTCCCCGCGAAGGGCTCTGGCGCATGCAGACGCCGCAGGTATTTTCCCGGGAATTATTGCTGGCTGCCGCTGAGGACGCGGCGGCCTGTGGCATCGTCTTAACGGACGAGACGTCTTTGATGCGTCGGGCGGGGCATTGCGTTTATTTGGTTGAAAATCCGGATTGGAACATCAAAGTCACGCTCCCCAGAGATGTGGGCGTGGCGGATTTTCTTCTGCGCGCGCGGGCAGCGGAGAGCATGTCGTGAACACGAATCTTTCGACACTTTCCAACGGCATTCGTGTGGTCACCTGCGAAATGCCACACATGCAATCTGTCACGTTCGGCCTGTGGGCGGGGGTGGGGGGGCGGAATGAGGCCAAGCGCGTCAGTGGGATTTCGCACTTTATTGAGCACATGCTTTTTAAAGGCAC
>JBGSMR010000340.1:0-3118 GCA_041740065.1 Chthoniobacterales bacterium | reverse complement strand
CCTGACGATGCGGCTGTCGTGTTTCTCATTGCCCCCCGATTCGATTTATCTGCACGCGAGATCGAGGCGCTCAGCAGCTATTGGGAAGGAGATGGTCGGCTGATCATCCTTTTGAATCCAGATGCACCGACGCCTGCCCTCCGGGAATTTTTGGCAGAACGCGGGATCGTTCCCCTTGACTTGCGCGTGCTGCGAACGCTCGACCTTCAATCGCAGGCCGGCATCATCGGCATTGTTCGGGATGTGGCGGGGAATTTCCTTGATGACTCGGCCATCACCAAACGGCTAGTTGGAATCAACGGGCTCTTCCCAGGCGCTACACAACCGCTCGAGGCGGATCATGAGCGTGCGGCCAAAAGCAATATCCGCCTGCGACCACTCATCCAAGCAGCGGACGAATTTTGGGGGGAAACAGATTATCTGGATACCGCATCTGGCGTGCAATACGACGATGACCGTGATCTCGGGCAGCCGGTAATCATCGCTGCGGTGGCCGAACGGGGAGGTGTAAGCGATGAACGCGTCGAACTCGCCACTGCACGGATGGTCGTCGTGGGAAATGCGGACTTCATCACCGACGATGCCATCCGGCTTTCCGAAGCCAACCTACATTTCATCCTAAGCGCCCTCAATTGGTCGATCGAACGGACGAAGCTGATTGGAATGGCACCAAAACCGGTAAACTTCATCAGTCTGAGCCTCAGTCCCCAAGAGCTTCAGTCAGTTGGCTTTTATACGCTGGTCGTAATCCCAGGAAGCATCGCCGTGGTCGCTTTCATTTTGTGGTGGAGGAGGCGGCGATGAGTCGATGGGGAACTATTTTCCTGCTCTTGCTTGCTTGCGGAGTCGCTGCGTTTCTTTTCATTTTTGAGCCAAACCTGAGATCCTCTCGCGGAGCGGACTCAAGTCGCCCTAATTTGATTGCGCTTGATCCTCTGCAAGTGCGGGGTCTGCGAATCACATCGGGATCGAATAGTATTGAACTCACAAAGCGGCCCGATGGATGGTTTCTCGGCCCGGAGCATGAAGACCGTGCGGACCCTCAACGCATCGCAGACATCCTTACCGCCGCGTCGGAAATGAAGATCTATGACATTATTCCAGCAGCAGAGGTCCGATCAGAGAAAGACCTCAAAGCATTCGGACTCGCAGATCCCCGCAACAAACTGGAGATTATCGGCCCGACTTCAACAGTGATTCACTTTGGCCGTGAAGCCATCGGCGAGGATCGTGTGTATGTGCGCTTAGAGGGTGATCAAACGGTTTACGTCGTTGCCAATCCGTTGGAGGATGCCACTTTCCTAAATCGACAATCCTTCCGCGACCGCCGCCTCACCCATTTTGATGCCTCTTCAATCGACCGGTTCATCATTCGCCGACCAAACGGCGAATTAGAGATCGAGCGAACCCCTAAAGGCTGGGAGCTAAAACGCCCGCTACGCGCTCTGGCTAATGCGGAGAAAGTCACCGCTTTACTCACCGCGCTCCTCGGGGCACCCATCCAGCGATTTTCCGAAGACTCGGCAGATGTTCCGCAAGGAATGAATAATACCGCCACAACCGAGATCCTCTTTTTTCCAGACACTCGGGACACATCAGAAAGTATATTTGTGACGGAAGAGTCCCCTGTAGAAGGACAGCCGGAGACACGTGTTTTCTATCCGACCCGAGGGTCGTCTTTCGTAGTTGACCCGGCCTATTCTCGACTGGTGGCGATCCACCCCGAAGAACTCCGCGATCGCCGCCTCCTCCCGCTTAATCTTGATACCGTCGACGTCCTGCGCGTCGAACGTGCGGGAGACACGCTTGCCACATGGAGGCGCGTCGGCGAAGGCTGGAGCAGGGATAGTGACGAAACCATCGTCTCCGCTCCGGAAGTTACCAAACAGGTCTACGGAATCACAAACTCGACAGTCAGCACATACACGGCCGCCACACCGACCGCACTGGATCAGGCAGGCTTAGGCGCCAACGCCACCATCATCCATTTCGATGCCACAATTTCAGAAAACACCCCTGAAGCCGCAGCCGGAAAACAATCGGTGAGCCGTTTAAAAATCGGCGAGTTAGATTCCACGAGCGCCCAAATTCAAGTCAATGATTCGCCGGAAGTTTGTCGTGTCCCCTCTCAAGCCGTGCGACAGTTTCTCGATTTCGCACTCGAACCAGCACTAGAAACCCCACCACCCGGCCCAATACCCTAATCGCCGTCAGCAGGAATTGTTCGTGCATCGTGCGTGATGAGCGATAAAACTCCTCGCTCCGCTTATTCCCGATGAAAATCGCCTCCGCCATTCTTTTTGCGATTGCTCTGGCTCTTGGCCAGGCGATGCAGGGTGGTGCTCAGATCCCGGCACTTTCTCTGCCTTGCTTCATCCTCGTTGGGATCGCCGCAGCGCTAGCGCTCCCGGGCGCTTTCCGGTCACCGGCAGCAGTGCTCCCGCTTGCATCATCATTGGTGTTTCTCGGGTATCTGATCTGGCGCACGCTTCAACCGGACGCAGACCCTCTCCTCGCGCAGATTGACATTGCCAGCGCCCTCGCGTGCGGTCTTGCACTGGTGGCCACAGCCAGCGGGTTTCCTGACAGTCGGGCGCGCGGTTGGCTGCTTGGCTGTGTTGGCATAGTGCTCGCACTGCAATTTGGCATCGGCCTCGCACAATTCACGATGGGTGGGGATTGGATGCCAGCGGGCTGGTTCTCGGATGAACTTCGGTATCTTTATGGAGATCGTTTCGCCGCAAGGACGCGCGGGACTTTTCTAAATCCCAATCATTTTGCGTGGGCGATGGCTACGGGATGCCTCATGTCACTTGCCTTCGCGGTATGGGGCCGCCTGGCCGTTTGGGCTCGTATCCTGATGGTCTACTTCTCTTGCACTTTTTTGGTTGGAGTCGTTCTCGCAGCCAGTCGTGGTTGCATCATTGCGCTCGGAGCCGGCCTGATCGTCTTTGGCGCGCTGAGTTTGGTAGGCATAGCTTCTGTGACGCGTAAAGGCTCCCGTTCAATCCTCGCAATCGGCGGCTTGATCCTCGTCGTCGTGGGGGGTTCAGGGCTGTATGTGTATCAATCGGCATGGGCTGCCCAGAGCCGCTTCCAGGAGATGCTTGTTCCGGGC
>JBGSMR010000317.1:0-2172 GCA_041740065.1 Chthoniobacterales bacterium | reverse complement strand
CAAAAACCGCCAGACACCAAAAAATCACCCTTCAGCTAAAGTCAGAAGCCACTTTTACAGAAAATAATTTGCGCGGCCTGCTGCCTCGGTGGCGATCTTTAATTCGGGCCGTGCGGTGTCGAAAGCAACCATCCAAGTCTTGGAGTCTTGCTGAGGCACTTTGAACTCCACTTGGTCGTGGTGGGTATTGATGAGAACCAAAAAGTCGTCGTCTTGAGCTCGTTTACCATCCACGTCGCGGATTTCTGGCGCGTTTCCAGAGAGCAGCATTCCAAGGGTGCGCATCCACCCCCCTTCCGTCCAATCCGTATCTGCCATCGGCTCACCATCTGCACGGATCCATCGGACATTATCCCCCTGAGTGGATACAGTGGGGTCTGCTTCCACGTAGCTTTTCCGATGAAAATTCGGATGTTCTCGACGAAAGTGAATTAGTTTTGAGGTGAAATCTAAAAGCGAAGTTCTCGCTTCATCGAGATCCCAGTCGTGCCATGAAAGTTCAGTGTCTTGACAATAGCCATTGTTGTTGCCGCCTTGACTGCGGCTTATCTCATCCCCGGCACAGAGCATTGGAACGCCTTGAGAGAGCATCAGCGTCGCAAGAAAATTGCGCTTCTGGCGCTCTCGGAGTTCGTTGATTTCGATATCGTCGATCGGTCCTTCCGCTCCGCAGTTCCATGATTCGTTATCATTGGCGCCGTCGTTGTTGTCCTCCCCATTGGCCTCATTGTGTTTGTCATTGTAGGCGACCAGATCGTGTAGCGTGAAGCCATCGTGAGCGGTGATAAAGTTGATGCTCGCCGAGGGCAGGCGTCCACTGTGTTCATACAGGTCCGCGCTGCCGGTGAGGCGGGTCGCAATCTCGTTGTGCATGCTCGTTTCACCTTTCCAATATTTACGAACACTATCGCGGTATTTCCCGTTCCATTCGGTCCAGTTGACCGGGAATTGTCCGACTTGGTAACCACCCGTTCCCAAGTCCCATGGTTCAGCGATGAGCTTTGTCATCTCGAGCGTGGGATCTTGATAGATCGAAGCAAAGAAGGCGCCTAGTTGATCCACGTCGTAAAGGGAGCGTGCGAGTGCGCTCGCGAGGTCGAATCGAAACCCGTCCACATGCATTTCCGTAACCCAGTAACGTAAGCTGTCCATGAGCATGTGGAGACTGTGCGGGTGCACCATATTGAGCGTGTTACCGCAGCCGGTAAAATCCATATAATGACGCTCGTTGCCTTCTGCTGTGCGATAGTATGCTCTATTATCAATGCCGCGGAATGAGAGAGTCGGCCCGCGCTCATTTCCTTCTGCGGTGTGATTATAAACGACATCCAGGATGACTTCGATGCCGGCCTTGTGCAGGGCTTTAACCATTTCGCGAAACTCTTGAACCACATCGGCCGGATGCCCTTTGCTCGCTGCATACGCTCGCTGCGGGGCAAAAAATCCGAGGGTATTATAGCCCCAGTAGTTGTGTAGCCCCGTTTCGTGTAGGTGTCGATCGTCGGCGAAGTATTGGATCGGCATCAGCTCGATCGCGGTGATGCCGAGTTTTGTCAGATATTCGATGATTACGGGATGGCCTAAAGCAGCGTAGGTGCCACGAATTTCTTCCGGCACACCGGGATGACGCATCGTCAACCCTTTGACATGGGCTTCATAGATGACGGTGTCATTCCAAGCCGTCCCGAGCGGTTTGTCATCTTCCCAGTCAAACGTATTTTCGACTACGATTCCAAGGGGGGCAAACGCAGCGCTATCTCGCTCGTCAAATGTAAGATCGTCTCCCTCGGCCCCAATCGTATAGCCGAAGAGCGAAACGTCCCATGCAATTTACCGACCGATCGCCTTCGCGTAAGGATCAAGGAGCAATTTGTTAACGTTGAAGCGCCGTCCATTCGCGGGATCATACGGTCCGTGAACGCGATAACCATAGAGCTGACCGGGTTTGACATCAGGCAAATACATGTGCCAGATCCCGTTGGTGCGCTCGCGAAACCTGATGCGTTTGGACTCAGTGGCGCATTCTGATTTTTCAAAAAGACACAGATCGACGTATTCCGCTTCTTCGGCAAAAAGAGCAAAGTTCGTTCCTACGCCGTCGAATTTCGCTCCTTGTGGAAACGGAGATCCCGGTTGGTAATCGTCTCCCGGTAATGGCGCTGGGGTTTTTCC